>JBKJUA010000392.1:0-2570 GCA_046590305.1 Bradyrhizobium sp. | reverse complement strand
CCGCGACAAGGCCGTCTCGCTCTGGCTCAAGGCCGATGCCGATATCATCATGAAGCGGGTCAAGCGTCGCGCCGATCGCCCGCTGCTGCAGACCGCCGATCCGGCGGCGACCGTCGGACGCCTGATCGAAGAGCGCGAGCCGGTATATCGGCGCGCCGATCTGACGATCTGGTCGCGCGACGTGCCGCACGAACGAATCGTCGACGAGTGTCTCGATGCCTTGCATGCCTGGTTGTGCGGCGACGGGTCCAGGCAGACCCCCAACGCATTGAGTGCCACACCATGACCGCGCCGCTGATGCATTCCGATTCCGTCATCGTCGACGTCGCGCTCGGCGACCGCACCTACGACATCGTCATCGGCCGCGATGTGCTGCAATCCCTGGGAAAGCGAGTTGCCGCGTTGCGGCCCGGCGCGCGCACCGCGATCGTGACGGATCGCACGGTCGCAAAACACTGGCTCGAGCAAACCGAGGCCTCGTTGTCGGCGGCCGGCATCGTCTCGTCGCGGATCGTGGTTGACGAGGGCGAGGGCTCCAAAACCTATGCCGGCCTCGCCCAGGTCTCGGAGGCGCTGATCGCGGCGAAGATCGAGCGCAACGATCTGGTGATCGCGCTGGGCGGCGGCGTGGTCGGCGACCTCGCCGGCTTCGCGGCGGCGATCCTGCGCCGCGGCGTCGATTTCGTGCAGGTGCCGACCTCGCTGCTGGCGCAGGTCGATTCCTCCGTCGGCGGCAAGACCGGGATCAATTCGCCGCAGGGCAAGAATCTGCTCGGCGCGTTTCATCAGCCAGTGCTGGTGGTCGCCGACACCGCGGTGCTCGATACGCTGTCGCCGCGCCAGTTCCGCTCCGGCTATGCCGAGGTCGCCAAATACGGCGTGCTCGGCGACGAGGCCTTCTTCGCCTGGCTGGAGGCCAATCACGGCGATATTTTCAAGGGCGGTGCGGCGCGCGAACATGCCATCGCCACCTCCTGCCGCGCCAAGGCCGCGATCGTGGCGCGCGACGAGCGCGAGAACGGCGAACGCGCGCTGCTCAATCTCGGCCATACGTTCGGGCATGCGCTGGAAGCCGCGACCGGTTTCTCCGACCGGCTGTTCCACGGCGAAGGCGTCGCCGTCGGCATGGTGCTGGCGGCGGAATTTTCCGCCCGGCTCGGCATGATTCCGGAATCGGCGGCGGCGCGCGTCGAGCATCACCTTGCCGAAGTGGGCCTGCCGACCCATTTGCAGGACATCGCGGGATTTGCCCAGGAGGGCCTTGCCGATGCCGACGCGCTGATGGCGCTGATGGCGCAGGACAAGAAGGTCAAGCGCGGCCGCCTTACTTTCATCCTGCTCGAGGCGGTCGGCCGCGCCGTGATTGCCAACGACGTCGAGCCTGCGCGGGTTCGCGAATTTCTGGCCGAAAGACTCGCGCGCAAGTCTTGATTCTCTGCATTCTCTGCCGACCGTATCGAGCCTGACACCGGCCTCACAGGACCGCAATGACCGAGTCGATCTTCAATCTGCTGATCGCCATCTTCCTGCTCGCAGCCAACGCATTTTATGTGGCCGCGGAGTTCGCGCTGGTGAAGAGCCGGGGCTTTCGCATCAACGCGATGGTGGAGCAGAATCGCTTCGGCGCGCGCCTGCTGCAGCGAATGATGGCGAACATCGAGGCCTACCTCGCCTGTTGCCAGCTCGGTATCACGATGGCATCGCTCGGCCTCGGCTGGGTGGGCGAACCGACGGTAGCGGCACTGCTGGAGCCGGTGCTGGTTCCGTTCGGGATGTCGGACTCGGCGCGCCATTTCACATCGTTCATGGTCGGTTTTCTGGTGTTCTCCTCGCTGCACATCGTGATCGGAGAGCAGGTTCCGAAGACTCTGGCCATTCGCGAGCCGGTGCCGGTCTCGCAATGGATCGCCTATCCGCTCTATGCCTCCTTCCTCGTATTCTACCCCCTGAATTGGCTGCTCAATGCGGCGTCCCGCGGGATCCTGCGGATGCTGGGCGTCAAGGAGAGTTCGCAGCATGAAATCCTGACCGACGTCGAGATCAGGGGGCTCGTGGAGATGTCGGCCGAACATGGCGAGATGGAGCAGGGCGAGGCGGAATACATCCAGAACGTTTTCCGCTTTGGCGAGTTGCAGGTGTCCGACGTGATGGTTCATCGAACCGAGATGGTGATGCTCAACGCCGACCTTCCGCCCGAGGAACTGGTGCGCGACGTGCTGGCCACCGAATACACGCGAATTCCGCTGTGGCGCGACAAGCCGGAAAATATCATCGGCGTGCTGCACGCCAAGGATCTGCTGCGGGCGATTCGTGCCGCCGACGGCGATACCACCCGGATCGATGTCGCGGCCATCGCGCTGCCGCCATGGTTTGTGCCGGAGATGCGTCCGGTCGCCGATCAATTGAAAGCCTTCCGCCGCCGCAAGACCCACTTCGCGCTGGTGGTCGACGAATACGGCGAAGTCGAAGGCATGGTGACGCTGGAGGACATTCTGGAGGAAATCGTCGGCGACATTTCCGACGAGCACGATGTGGTGGTGGCCGGGGTCCGCGCCCAGCCCGACGGCTCG
>JBKJUA010000370.1:0-4394 GCA_046590305.1 Bradyrhizobium sp. | reverse complement strand
CAATTGATCTGAGCGGTAGACGACATAGGGTGCTATAGTCGCGGATGCTCGAAATCGATCATCACGAAGACCGGCACCATCTCAGCGGTGGCGCAGCGCCGCCGCAGGACTTTCTCGCGGCAGAGAATGTCAGCCTTCGGCTGCTGCTGGCGCAGGCAGAAATCAACGCCCAGGAACTGCTCGACCAGGCCGGCATCGACGCCCGCGAGCGCGCGGCAGCCGACAAGCTGCAGAAGCTGATCCTGGAAGAACTGCACCACCGCATCAAGAACACGCTGGCGACGGTCAGCGCCATTGCCTCGCAGAGCCTGCGCAACGTGGCCGGCGCCGAGCACGCGCAGCACGCCATCGAGGGCCGGCTGCTGGCGCTGGGACGGGCGCATGATTTGCTGCTGCAGGCGCGATGGAGCAGCGCCGATCTCGAAAAGATCGTGCGCGGCGCCACCGAAGCCTTCGACGATCCGGATGCGGCGAAATTCTCGATTGCGGGACCGAGTATCCGGATCGCCTCGGGCGCCGTGATCGCCATTGCGATGACGCTGAACGAACTCTGCACCAACACCACGAAGTTCGGCGCGCTGTCGTTGCCGAGCGGCCGCGTCGAAATTGCATGGGCCGTCGACGACACCGCGCAACGGCTGCGCCTGACCTGGACCGAAAGAAATGGTCCCGAGGTGCTGCCACCTGCCCGGCAGAGCTTCGGCACCCGCCTGATCGAGACCCTCGGCAGGCAGCTCAGGGGCACTGTCCGCCTGACCTATGAGCCCACCGGTTTCGTCTACGCGTTCGACGTGCCGCTGGCATCGCTGACGCCGGCGATCGCCGAATAGGACAGCGGAATATCCGTCAGGCAACAGCCGATTTCGGCCTTCGCGCGATCGCCTTTCGCAGCATCTCGAATACCCTGATATCCCGGGATTGCGCGACATTGAACCGCAGAAAGCTGGTTGCCGATTGCGACAAGCTAAACGCGTTGCCGGGGGCGAGAACGATGTTTTCCGCAAGAGCCTCCCGGGCCACGTCCGCTGCATCCATGCCGTCAGGCAGCCGGCTCCATAAAAACATGCCGGCCTGAGGCTCCAGCCAGGGTTCGATACCGAGCGATTTCAGCCGGGCGTTGACCTCGCCCATGGCGCGCGACAGGCGCAGGCGCAGCCCTTCAATGTGTTTCCGGTAGCTGCCGTCACGCAGCACATTGAAAACCAGTTCGGCGGCGAGCCGTCCGCCACCGAAAGAGGTGGCGATCTTCAGGTCGACCAATCCCTCGATCCAGTCGGGGCGTGCGGCGATGAATCCGCAGCGCGCCGACGCAGACAATGTCTTGGAGAAGCTGCCGATATGAAGCACCCGATCGAGACCGTCGAAGGCCGCCAGCCGGGGCGCAAGCGTGTGCTCGAAATCGGCGAAGATATCGTCCTCGATAATGGTCAGGCCGAACGCTTCGGCCAGCTTCAAAACCCGATGCGCCGTGACCGGCGAAAGCGTGGCCCCGGTCGGGTTGTGGATGGCCGAGTTCGTGATGTAGAGCCGGGGCCTGTGCGCATGCAGAGCCTGAGCGAACAGCTCCATATCCGGCCCCGCCGGGGTATAGGGAACACTGACGATGCGGGCGCGATGGGCGCGCAGCAGCGCATGGAAATTGAAATAGCAGGGGTCGTCCACCAGCACGGTGTCATCAGGCTCGAGCAGGAACCGGCACAACAGATCGATCGCCTGCGTCCCCGACTCCGTCAGTATGATCTGGTCCGGCGAAGCTTCGATACCGCGATCGCCCATTCGCCGCGCGATCAGCTGGCGCAAGGGCGGCAGTCCGAGCGGAGCGCCGTAGTCGGCCAACGCCGGACCGTTGACCCGCGACAAGGTTCGGAGCGCGCGGCGCATGCCGTCTTCCGGCAGCCACGACGGCGGGAGCCAGCCGCAGCCCGGTTTCAGATCGGTATCCCCGGCCGCCAGCGATTGCCGCGAGACCCAGAACGGATCGATCGCCCGATCCAGTTTGGGTCCGACTTCCGATAGTGCCAGAGGCGCCGCCTGGCTGGCCACGTAGAATCCGGAGCCGGGGCGAGACTGGATCACCCCTTCGGCGACCAGCCGGTCATAAGCCTCGACCACGGTTGAGGTCGACACCTGCATGATGCCGGCAAAGGAGCGGATCGACGGCAATTTATCGCCGGATGTCAGGCTGCGGCCGGCAATGCGCTGCCGTATGGCGGCCATGACCATCGACAGGCGCGTTCGGCTCTTGGCCTCTTCGCTCATCCGTATTGAATCCGATACCATAACAGTTTTGCCAAACCGTAACGGACTGTCACTGGGATTGCCAGCCGCCACCGTCGATAAGGGCCGATCACTGGGAGCTTCAAATGGACCGAATGGCGAGCGGGTGGGTCAACGGTTTCATCGGGATGGTGATTTTTAGCGGGTCGCTTCCTGCTACCCGCGTAGCGGTGATCCAGTTCGACCCGGTGTTTCTGACGGTGGCGCGCGCCGCGATCGCCGGCGTGCTGGCGCTGGGCCTGCTGCTGGCCTTCAAGGAAAAGCGTCCCTCGCGGGGCGATATCGTCTCGCTCGTGATCGTCGCCCTCGGCGTCGTTGTCGGCTTCCCGCTGCTGACGGCACTGGCGCTCCAGCACATCACCTCGGCGCACTCCATCGTCTTTATCGGATTGCTTCCCTTGTCGACGGCGATCTTCGGCGTGCTGCGCGGCGGCGAGCGGCCGAAGCCTGCATTCTGGATATTCTCCGCGCTCGGCAGCGCATCGGTGGCCGGCTTCGCTCTGATGCAGGGGCTGACGGCTTCCGCGACCGGCGACGCCTTGATGCTGGCCGCCATCATCGTATGCGGACTTGGCTATGCCGAAGGCGCGAAGCTTTCCCGCACGCTTGGCGGCTGGCAGGTGATCTCATGGGCGCTGGTCATGTCGCTTCCGGTGATGATCGTGCTGCTGATTTTCTGGATGCCGCCGACCTTTGCCGGCATCGCGTGGCCGGCCTGGCTCGGCCTCGCCTATGTGTCGCTCTTCAGCATGCTGATCGGTTTCGTTTTCTGGTATCGCGGCCTTGCCCAGGGCGGCATCGCCGCCGTGGGCCAATTGCAATTGCTGCAACCATTCTTCGGTCTGGCGCTCGCAGCCATGCTGCTGCATGAGCCCGTTACCTGGATGATGTCGGTCGTCACTGTCGCCGTCATCCTGTGCGTGGCGGGCGCGCGAAAATTCGCCGGCTAGGATGCGTGCCGCCGCGCCCTGTATTTCTACGGAGTTCCAACTTAACGCTGATGTAGGGATGCGACGGCCATGGTGCGGGCTCAATTCCTGCAACACCCAACAGATCGCTCCGGAAACGATGGCGCCACAGCCGGATCATTCCATCATCGCCGAACTCGAGGACGCCGTCAGAACCGGCTCGCCCGCGGAGCGGGTCGAAACGCTGCGGCAGGTGACCAACCTGTTCCTGCATGATGGGGCGCGCCTCAACGAAGAACAGGTCAAGGTCTTCGACGACGTCATGTGCCTGCTGATCGCCCGGGTCGAAAGCCGCGCCAGGGCCGACTTCGGCAAGCGCCTGGCGCCGGTTGCCTTTGCGCCGCAGGGGGTCATCCAGCGTCTGGCATGGGACGATGAAATCGCGGTGGCCGGCGACGTGCTGGCCCAGTCCCCCCGCCTCGAAACCAGTACGCTGGTCGAGATCGCGCGCAAAAAAGGCCAGGACCATCTGCTGGCGATTTCAGGCCGCAGCAACCTGCCCGAAGCCGTCACCGACGTCATCATCGATCGCGGCGAGCACAGGGTCATCAAGAAGCTCGCCACCAATGCGAGCGCGCGCTTTTCCGAAGCCGGCTATTCCGGCATCGTAGCCCGCGCCGGCGACGATGACGAGCTCACCGAGATCCTCGGGCTGCGCATCGACCTTCCGATCAAATTCCTGCGCGACCTGTTGCGGCGGGCCTCCGACGCGGTCCGCGCCAGACTGGCCGCGATCGCTTCGCCGGCACTGCGGGAAGAGATCAAGCGGGTGCTGAAATCGATCCTCGGCGAAGCCGACGAAGATATCTCCTCGGCGCGGGATTTCGGCGCTGTCGAGAAATTCATCAGGCTGAAGCGGGAATTGAACGAACTCGACGACGCCGCCGTCTTCCTGTTCGCCGAAGCCGGCAAATTCGACGAGGTGATCGTCTCCCTCGCCGTGCTCAACGACGCGCCGACCGAAATGATGGCGCGGTTGCTGGAGGGGCCGCGCGCCGACCTCATCCTGATTCCATGCAGGTCCGCCCGCCTGAACTGGCCGAGCGTCGAGACCATCCTGCGCAACCGGCCGATGCCGGCGCCCATCAACGAGCAATCGCTGGCGCTGGCGCAGCGCGACTACCGGAAACTGTCGATGGAAACCGCGCA
>JBKJUA010000346.1:0-3064 GCA_046590305.1 Bradyrhizobium sp. | reverse complement strand
GATTTCGAGGTCGATGCCTTCGGCGGCATAGATGCCCTTGGCCTTGCCGTAATAGAACGGCGCGTGCTCGCCATAGACGTACCAGTTCAGCATCAGCACCACCTTGTCGGCCGCCGCCGCGGGAACCACCGCCAGCGCCGCCCACACCAGAACCGCCGTCACCGCCGTTATCAATCGCACCATGTCATCCTCCCATTGTCTTGTTTTTTTCGTCATTGCGAGCCAACGGGTCGCGATGACGGTCTACCTTCTCGATCACGCTGCAAACAGAAAATCGTCGCGCTGGCTGACATGCCAGGGAATCACAAAGCGCTCGATGCGGTCGACGATCCAGAAAAGGATCACGCCGAGCAGCGCCAGGATCACCAGCGCCGCAAACATGGTCGGCAGATCGAACGTGCCGATCGAGCGCTGCAGCACATAGCCGATACCGGAATTGGAGCCGACGAATTCGCCGACCACGGCGCCGACCACCGCCAGCGTCACCGAAACCTTCAGCCCCGAAAAAATCGCCGGCATCGCATGCGGCAGGTTGACCGCGCAAAATACCTTGAAGCGGCTGCCCTGCATGGCGCGCGCGAGATCGACCATGTCGGGGTCGACCGATTTAAAACCCTGCACCGCCGACACCACCACCGGAAAGAAGCCGAGCAGGAACGCCGAGATCACCTTCGGGATGATGCCGAAACCGAACCATACCACGAACAAGGGCGCGATCGCGATTTTCGGCACCGACTGCGAAAACACCAGCAGCGGATAGATGTAGCTTTCCACCGTCTTCGATCCCGCGATCAGCATCGCCACGGGAATGCCGAACACCGCTGACAGCAGGAAGCCGCAGATCGTGGCGTAGGTCGTCGGCCACGCCTGTTGCAGCAGTTCCGGCCAGTCGGTCCACAGCACCGCCAGGACATCGCCGGGCGCCGGGATCTGATACGGCGGAATCCGGAACAGCCGGATGGTGAGATCCCAGGCCACCACGATGAACAACAGAAACAAAACCGGCCGAACCCACGCCGCGTTCAACGTCCTGGACACCGCTCCTGGACCTTTCGGCTCCGCCACGCTTCGCTCCCTGATTAGGTCGTCTTGGCGGACAAATTAACTTGTTGGATAAATACTGTCTAGGGGTTTGGGAGGCAATTTTGGCGTTGAAATACCGGTCCGTGCCGCATTTGCTGTTTGAAATTTGGATCAATCTCTCACAGCGTCGATGGATTGCAGCGTTCAACGAATTGACGCAGCGCCATCGGACGACGCGTCGCGCCGACCGCTGATTCCATCCCGAGCTCCGAAGCGGAGCGCGCCGCTAGTAGCAGCGCGTTATGTTGACGGTCCGTTCCTTGCCGTTGCGGCCGGGAACGGTGACGGCCTCCGCGTTGCAACTCTGCACATAGGGCCGGTCGGACGGTGCAACCATCGGCGGAAAGCGATGCGGCCAATCCCAGGGGACATCGTGGGTGTAGGTGTAACGGATGTCACCCCTGATCGACTGGTTCACTTCAGCCCCGACGGGTTGTTCGCCATAGGTCGGCCCGTAATAATAGCCTCCGGTGGCCGGCCAGAACGCCCCCGGATGACCGCGCCGGTGATGCCCGATACCCGGCGCACGGTGCACCGAATGCGCCGAAGCCGCTCCCGCACGAGCTCCGGCTTGCGCCGAGCGCGCGAATGAATCACTTGCCGCAAGCACCAGCACTGCGACGCTGAGGGGGGCGATCAACGCCCCATAGATCCGATACGCCATGGCACGCACCCATTGTTGGTTACCGAGCAGGCCCCAATGCAGGCTAGGACGGACCGCTCGCGCCCACAAATATATAATTAACTATTGGTTAAGGCGTAATACTAACAGGGAGAATCAAACTCATTGCCGGCCAAACACCTGCGAAATCACGCGGGCTGCTGTGCCATCGCGCGCAGCTTCGGCGCCCTGCCATTGCCAAAACTGGCCGCCGACTTGCCGGTCAACGCCGCCAGAACCAGCGCCACCATATGGGCAAGCCGTTCGTCCCGCGCTTCCGGCTTGAGCAGGTCGCGACCGAAAATGACGCTCAGCGTGGCGCTGTTCGACAAATAGAAAAAGCAAAGCCCCGCAATCGAGATGTAGAGTTGCACCGGATCGACCGCCACGACGAAGTCGCCACTTTCGACGCCGCGCCTCACCACCGTGCGGATCATCTCGACGAACGGCGAGTGCATCGATTTCACCTTGGTCGATCGCTTCAGGTGGCGCGCCTTGGCAAGATTCTCGGTGTTCAAAAGCGCGAGGAATTCCGGGTTTCTGATAAAATAGGTCCAGGTGAATTCGATCAGCCGCTCGATCGCGTCGGGCGGATCGAGGTGTTCGAGATCGAGCCCACGCTCCTCGGCCCGGATCTGCTCATAGGCGCCTTCGAGCACCGCGAGGTAGAGATCGTCCTTCTTGCCGACATGGTAGTACAGCATGCGCTTGTTGGCGCCGGCCTTGGCCGCGATCCGATCGACCCGCGCGCCGGCCAGGCCATGGGCGGCAAATTCCTGCTTGGCGGCCTCGAGGATGCGAATCCGCATCCCCTCGGGATCGCGCTGCCATTTCAGTGGTTGCTTTGCCTTGGCCAAGGTGGATGCCCGGTGAGAGTGTGGATTGCGGATGTAGCACAACCGTCATTGCGAGCGAAGCGAAGCAATCCAGCTTTCTTGCGACGGAAGGAAACTGGATGGCTTCGTCGCCTGCGGCTCCTCGCAATGACCAAGATCACACCGCCGCCGTCCGCTCCACCAGCAGGGTGGGGATGCCGCAGGTGCCGCTGCGCACGGTCAGCACCCGCGTGCCCGGCTTGCGGCCGGTGCGCACCTCGGACACCTCGACGCCGGCCGCGGCGAGCCGGGTCCGGGTCGCATCGGCGTCGGCGACGCGCCAGCTCAGGCCCCATAGCCGGTCGCGCGCGGCATCGAGGTCCTTGCCGGGCCGGTGCACGATCTCGACGACGAGGTCGCCGCAGCGGAAGAACATCAGCCGGCCCCAGTCCGGATGCGAACGGTCGAACCGCATGTCGAGCCCGAGCCGCGCGCCATACAGCGC
>JBKJUA010000301.1:0-7201 GCA_046590305.1 Bradyrhizobium sp. | reverse complement strand
GAGGCGCACAGCAAGGCGGCGGTGATCAGCATCGTGCGTAGCATGGGTCGTTTCCTTTCTTGTGGGGATCGCTGGTTTTCGTTGAAGCAATGCGTGCAAGCCGCCGGCTTGCTTCGGGGGCGTGGACCCGATGTATTGAGCCTTTGAAACCATCGCGGATCCATGAAGGAGAATCCATGGCGGACATCAGAAACAGGTGGCTTGCGTTCTATTCCGGACATGTCGAGCAGGCCTCCAGGGAAATATTCTCGCACGTCGAAAAGGTGATCATCGGCACTTTGATCGTCTCGGCGGGAGCGCATGTCTCGAGCGCCGATCCGGCGATCGAACTGTTTGGCTATCTGCGTCACGGCCTGGTCGGCCGCGGCGTCCAGCTGTTCGGCGTCATCCTTCTGCTGCTGAATTTCATCGACGGCCTCTACAAGCTGGCAAGGCTGGACTGGCATTTGGCGTACCAGATCGCCATGACGCTGCTTTATGTCGCGCTGTCGGTCCGGTTGATCCAGTTGATCCTCGCGTTTCGCGGCGAATAGCTTTCGGCCTGCTTGATCTGGCAGGCCGAAAGCGGCGCCATTGCGCCTACTGTACGGCGAACTGGGTCAATACGTCCTTGCACGCCGGCGAAATCGAGCCCGCCTGCGTCGCCAGACATTGCATGATCCTACCGCCGCCGGCCGCAACGCCGCCGCACAGCGTGCGAACGTCGCCGCTGCATGCCGACCTCAGGACGAACAATTCCTCGCGCGGCCGCATCGGCCGCAGCACTATAACCGCCGGTGCAGCGGCGGGGGCTGCTGCCGGGCTCGCGGTCGCCGTGGCTGCTCCGGCTGCAGGTGCTGCACCGCCGCTGGCTGCGTTGACAGCCTGCGCGCACGGCGCCGAAACCTTCGCCTTGTTCTTCTCCAGGCATTGCAGTGCCGGGGCGCCGCCGGTCGGCACGCCGGCGCAGACCTTCTGATAGTCGGAGCGGCAGGCGCTGCGGACCGCGGCAACTTGCGCGTCGGTCGGCTGTTTCGCCGCCGTGCTGACGGCGGCTTTTGGAGCCGCAGCCGGAGCCGCGGCTGCAGGCTTCGACGGCGCGGTGGCCGGAGCGGCCCCGGTCTTGGGTGCTGCGACTGGAGCCGCTCCGGCCTTGGGCGCAGCCGCAGGTTCGACCGCACGCACCGCACCCTGGCAGCCGGATGAAAGGCTCGACATGTTTTTCTGCAGGCACTGCAGCGAAGCCTCGCCGCCCGGCGGCACGCTGGCGCAATGCGCCTGATAGTCGGCGCTGCATGCGGACCGGATGGCGCTGCGTTGGGCGTCGGTGGGAGCTTGGGAAGATGCCGGTGTCGCTACCATGAATATGGCGGTTACGAGCAGCGCTGCATGTTTTAACGTGTTGATCATTTTGGGAAATCCTTATCGTTGTCGCACCAGCCGCCGCTGCAATCCGAGGTGAAATTGAAAAAGGCGAGAGATCAATTTTCGAGGGCTGCATCATTTTTGGTTTCGGGTTCCACTGCAAGAGGATTGTTGCTATTCATGCGTGACGAAAATTTTCGAAACCGAATGTTTCCAGAACAAAACAAAAGTGGGGCACGGGAATAATGCCGACGCATCCGTCAACATGCACCGGTTGCGAAGGTAATTGGCGGCGCGGAGTTGCCAGCGCCTTTCGCAATGTTTTCGTCCTGTCGGCGCTCGTCGTTTTAAGTGCCTGCGAACAGAATGCTTTTGTGCCGCCGCCGCCACCGAAGGTGGAGGTCGGACCGCCGACCCAGCGCGCCATCACGCGTTATCTCGAAGCCACCGGCACCACCGCGCCGATCAAGAATGTCGACCTCGTCGCGCGGGTGCAGGGTTTTCTGCAGTCGATCAACTACAAGGACGGCGCCGAAGTGAAGGCGGGGACCACGCTGTTCACGATCGAGCCCGAAACCTACAAGTTGAAGCTGGAGCAGGCCCAGGCCGCCGAGGCCGGCGCGCAGGCGTCGGTGAAGCAGACCGAAGCCGACTTCAAGCGCCAGTCCGATCTGGTGCAGAGGCAGGTGGTCTCGCAGGCGACGATGGATAATTCGACGTCCGCGCGCGACAACGCCCAGGCAACTCTGCAGCAGGCCCAGGTCAACACCAAAATCGCGCAAGTCAATTACGGCTACACCAACGTCACGGCGCCGTTCGACGGCATCGTCACCACGCATCTGGTCTCGGTGGGAGAACTGGTCGGCGTGTCGTCGCCGACGCAGCTGGCCACCATCGTGGCGCTCGATCCGCTCTACGTGAACTTCAACGTCAACGAACGGGACGTGCTGTGGATTCGCGATGAAGCGCGCCGGCGCGGCATGACGGTGAACGAGATCAGGCAGTTGCCGGTCGAGATCGGCTTACAGACGGAGGAAGGCTATCCGCACAAGGGCAAGCTCGATTACGTCTCGCCGACGGTCAACCAGTCGACCGGCACGCTCGCGGTACGCGGCGTGCTGCCCAATGCCGATCGTGTCCTGCTGCCCGGATATTTCGTTCGCGTCCGCGTTCCCTTGGAAGAGCAGAAAGCCGCACTGCTGGTGCCCGACGCCGCCCTGGGCAGCGATCAGGCCGGCCGCTACGTGCTGGTGGTGAGCAGCGAAAATATCGTCGAGCAGCGCAAGGTGGTGAGCGGGCCGCTGGAGGGCAATCTGCGCGTGATCGAAAGCGGCCTGAAGCCCGAGGACCGTGTGGTGACCGCCGGCCTGCTGCGCGCGATCCCCGGCCAGAAGGTCGATCCGCAGCCGCAGAAGAACCAGACGCCGCCGGCATCGGCCAAATAGGACCGGTCCATGATTTCGAAATTCTTCATCGAGCGGCCGGTTCTTTCCAACGTCATCGCGATCCTGATGATCCTGATCGGCGGCGTGGCGCTGTTCACCCTCCCGGTCGCGCAGTATCCCGACGTGGTGCCGCCGACGGTGCAGGTCACCACCCGCTATCCCGGCGCCAGCGCACGTACCGTGATCGATACCGTGGCGCTGCCGATCGAGCAGCAGGTCAATGGCGTCGAAGACATGCTTTACATGCAGTCCTACAGCGGCGCCGACGGCACCTATTCGCTCACCGTGACATTCAAGATCGGCACCGATCTCAATTTCGCGCAGGTGCTGGTGCAGAATCGGGTATCGAGTGCGCTGTCGCAACTGCCGCAGTCGGTGCAGAACCAGGGCGTCACGGTACAGAAGCGGTCGACGTCGATCCTCTTGTTCGTAACGCTGAGTTCGCCCGATGCGACCTATGACAGCCTGTTCCTCTCAAACTACGCCACCATCAACATCAGGGACGAATTGTCGCGGTTGCCCGGTGTCGGCAACGTCACGGTGTTCGGCGCCGGGCAATATTCGATGCGGGTCTGGCTCGACCCCAACAAGCTGCAGGTGCGCGGACTGATGCCGCAGGACGTCATCCAGGCGATCCAGCAGCAGAGCCAGCAGGTCACCGCGGGCCAGGTCGGGGCGCCACCGGTGCCATCAGGACAGGCGTTCCAGTACACACTCAATGTCAGCGGCCGGCTCGACGATGCCAGCGAATTCGAGAATGTGATCGTCAAGACCGGCAATACCGGCGACGTCACCCGCGTGCGCGATGTCGGCTGGGTCGAACTGGGGGCGCAAACCTATAGTCAGGTGTTCTCGCTCAACAACAAGCCGTCGGTCGGCATCGGCGTGTTCCAGTCACCCGGCGCCAACGCGCTCGACGTCGAGAAGGCGGTCGAGGCGAAGATGGCCGTGCTGGCCAAGGCGTTTCCGCTGGACATCAAATACGATACGCCGTTCGACACCACCAAGTTCGTCGCGGAATCGATCAAGGAAGTCTACAAGACCCTGATCGAGGCCGGCCTCCTGGTGCTGGTCGTGATCCTGATCTTTCTGCAGGACTGGCGCGCGATGCTGGTGCCGGCCACCACCGTGCCGGTGACCATCATCGGCGCCTTCGCGGCGATGGCCGCGCTTGGTTTCACCGTCAACATCTCGACGCTGTTTGCGATCGTGCTTGCGATCGGAATCGTCGTGGACGACGCCATCGTGGTGGTCGAGGGCGCTGCCCACAATATCGAGAAGGGCATGTCCGGCCATGACGCCGCGATCGCAGCGATGGATGCGCTGTTCGCGCCGATCGTCGGCATTACGCTGGTGCTGATCTCGGTGTTCCTGCCGGCGGCCTTCCTGCCGGGCCTGACCGGCAAGATGTACGCGCAATTCGCGCTGGTAATCGCCGCCACCGCGCTGCTCAGCGCAATCAATGCCGCCACGCTGAAGCCGACGCAATGCGCGCTTTGGCTGCGCCGGCCGGTGCCGCCGGAACAGCGCAACTGGTTCTACCGCGGTTTCAATGCGGTCTATGACCGTGTCGAGCGCGGCTATGCAAGGTTGATCGGCCGGCTGGTCGCGCACAGCGGAGCGTCGGTGATCGCGGCGCTGATCCTGATAGGCATTGCCGGCTGGGGCCTGTCGCGGGTGCCGACCGGCTTCATTCCGATCGAGGATCAGGGTTATCTGCTGGTCGCGGTCCAGCTGCCCGATGGCGCCTCACTCGACCGCACCCAGAATGTCATGAAACAGGTCAGCGACCTCGCCGGCAACACGCCCGGTGTCGATCAGGTGATCGGCATCGCCGGCATCTCGGCGCTCGACAACTCATCCAGCCTCGCCAATGCCGGCGTCGCCTATCTGATCCTGAAGGAGTGGAGCGCGCGGGGCCCGGGGCAGGACCTGCGATCGCTGTTCGTCGGGTTGAACGAGAAGATGTCGGCGATCCAGGAGGCGCGGATTCTGGTAATTCCGCCGCCGCCGATCCAGGGCATCGGCAACGCCGCAGGCTTTTCCATGCAGGTGCAGCTGCGCGACGGCAATGCCGATTACGGCAAGCTTCAGGCCATCGCGGGCGCCATCGTCTCGAATGCGCAGACTCAAAGCGCGTTGCAGCGCGTCAGTTCGTCGTTCCGTTCGATGGTGCCGCAGTTCGACGTCGAGGTCGACCGGGTCAAGACCCAGACCCTGCATGTCACCACCGACCAGATCTTCTCGACGCTGTCGTCCTATATGGGGTCGAGCTTCGTCAATCAGTTCAACAAGTTCGGCCGCACCTTCCAGGTCTATGCCCAGGCGGATTCGCAGTTTCGCCTGACACCGCGCGACATCGAGAAGCTGATGGTGCGCAACTCCCAGGGCGACATGATCCCGCTCGGCACCGTGGCGAAGATCACGCCCGCGGTCGGCCCGTCGCTGATCAGCCTGTACAATCTCTATCCATCGGCGACGGTGATCGGCCTGCCGGCCACCGGCTACAGTTCCGGCCAGTCGATGGCGCTGATGGAGGAGATCGCCGCCAAAACCCTGCCGCCCGGCACCGGCTACGAGTGGACCGCGATGTCGTATCAGGAGAAGGTGGTCGGCGGCCAGATCTTCTGGGCGTTCGGCCTCGCCTTGCTGCTGGTGTACCTGGTGCTGGCCGGACAATATGAAAGCTGGTACGCGCCGATCTCGGTGATCCTGGCGGTGCCGCTGTCGCTGCTGGGTCCGATGGCGGTGCTGACGGGATTGCGGATCGAGAACAACCTCTACACCCAGATCGGAATCATCCTGTTGATCGCGCTGTCGGCCAAGAACGCCATCCTGATCGTCGAGGTGGCGCTGGAGCTGCACGTGCGCGACCGCAAGCCGCTGATGCAATCCGCCATCGAGGCGGCGCGGGCGCGATTCCGTCCGATCCTGATGACCTCATTCGCCTTCATCCTCGGCGTGGTGCCGCTGGTGCTGGCCACCGGCGCCGGCGCCAGCGCCCGCAAATCGATCGGCATCACGGTATTTTCCGGCATGATCGCCTCCACCTGCCTCGCGGTGCTCTTCGTGCCGACGTTCTTCGTCGTGGTGCAGCGGTTCGAGAACTGGCTGGCGGGCAGGAAGAGCGAAGCACCGGCACCGGAAGCGGTGCCGGGAGTGACGCATTAGCGCGCGATCTCCCTGGTCGTCCCCGACAAGCGAGCAAAGCGAGCGCCGATCCGGGACCCATACGCCGCGACCTCGCGTTTAGGCACCGCGTCAGATACCTTTTTCCCCATCACCGCCGCGGATGATGGATCCCGGCTCGGAGGCCGGGACGACGGGCTGATGGAGTTCGCCCTACAACTTCACCATCCGCTTGCCGCGGTTTTCGCCCGCCAGCAATCCGATCAGCGCCTTCGGAGTGTTCTCCAGCCCGCTGATGACGTCCTCCTGGACTTTCAATTTGCCGGAGGCGACCCAGGACTGCAGGTCCTTCAGCGCCTGATCGCGCTGGTCCATATAATCCATCACGATGAAGCCCTGCATAACGAGGCGCTTCACCACGATCAGGCCGGGCACGCCGCGCGGTCCGGTGGCCGAGGGCACGCCGTCATATTGCGAGATCGCGCCGCAGCAGGCGATGCGGCCGCGATTGTTCATCTGCGCCAGGCAGGCTTCGAGAATGTCACCGCCGACATTGTCGAAATAGACGTCGATGCCCTTGGGTGCTGCGGCGCGCAGCGCCTTGAACACCGCGCCATCCTTGTAGTCGACCGCGGCATCGAAGCCGAGTTCGTTGACCAGCCAGTCGCATTTGTCCTTGCCGCCGGCGATGCCGACGACGCGGCATCCCTTGATCTTGGCGATCTGTCCCACGATCGAGCCGACCGATCCCGCCGCGGCCGAAACCACCACGGTCTCGCCGGCCTTCGGCTTGCCGATGTCGAGCAGCCCGAAATAGGCGGTGAGGCCGGCGATGCCGTAGACGCTGAGCAGATGCGTCATCGGCTCCAGCTTCGGCATCTTGCTCAGATGCTTTGCGGGCACCGCCGCGTATTCCTGCCAGCCGGTGTCGCCGAACACGATGTCGCCGGGCTTCAGGCTGGAGTCCTTCGACGACACCACCTCGGCTATGCCGCCGCCGGCCATCACGGTGTTGGCCTCGACCGCCGCGCGATAAGTCGCGCCGTGCATCCACGCCCGGTTGGCGGCATCGAGCGAGATGTAGCGCACCTTCAGCAGCACCTCGCCGTCTTTCGGCTCGGGGATGGCGGCCTGTGTCAATTTGAAATGTTCGGGCCCGAGCTTTCCGGTGGGCTTTTCGACCAGCAAGACCTGGCGATTGACGGTGTCACTCATGGCGTTGTCTCCCTGACATGTTGCCCACATTATGCGTTGGGTACGAAGCTAGAGCAAACGCGCCGTCA
>JBKJUA010000183.1:0-9097 GCA_046590305.1 Bradyrhizobium sp. | reverse complement strand
GCTTCCGACACATCGAGATTGATGGTGCGCGCATTGACATCGAGCGTGATCTTGTCGCCATTGCGCACCAGCGCCAGCGGGCCGCCGATATAGGATTCCGGCGCGACATGCAGGATGCAGGCGCCGTAACTGGTGCCGCTCATGCGCGCATCCGACAGCCGCACCATGTCACGCACGCCCTGCTTCAAAAGCTTGGTCGGGATCGGCAGCATACCCCATTCCGGCATGCCCGGCCCGCCCTGCGGCCCGGCATTGCGCAGGATCAGCACGTGATCCGCGGTGACATCGAGATCGGGATCGTCGATCGCCGTTTTCATCGAGGGGTAGTCGTCGAACACCAGCGCGGGGCCGGTGTGCTTGAGGAAGCGCGGCTCGCAGGCACTCGGCTTGATCACGCATCCATCGGGGGCGAGGTTGCCCTTGAGCACCGCGAGCGCGCCTTCGGCGTAGATCGGATTTTCCACGGTGCGGATCACGTCATCATCGTAGACTTCGGCGCGCGCGATGTTTTCGCCGAGCGTCATGCCGGTCACCGTCATGACGTCGAGATGCAGATGTTGTTTGATCCGGCTCATCAAGGCGGGCAGCCCGCCGGCATAGAAGAAATCTTCCATCAGGTACTTGTCGCCGGATGGACGGACATTGGCGATGACGGGCACCTTGCGGCTGGCGATCTCAAAATCGTCGAGCCCGATGTCCTGGCCGGCGCGGCGGGCCTGCGCGATCAGGTGGATGATCGCATTGGTCGAGCAGCCCATCGCCATCGCCACGGTGATGGCGTTCTCGAACGCCTTGCGGGTCTGGATTTTCTGCGGCGTGAGATCTTCCCACACCATCTCGACGACCCGGCGGCCGCATTCCGAGGCCATGCGGATGTGGCCGGCGTCGGCGGCCGGGATCGAGGAGGCGCCCGGCAGGGTCATGCCGATCGATTCGGCGATCGCGGTCATGGTGGAGGCGGTGCCCATGGTCATGCAGGTGCCGTAGCTGCGGGCGATGCCGGCCTCGACATCGACCCAGTCCCGCTCGGAGATCTTTCCGGCGCGCCGCTCGTCCCAGTATTTCCAGGCGTCGGAACCGGAGCCCAGCGTCTTGCCCTTCCAGTTGCCGCGCAGCATCGGCCCGGCGGGCAAATAGATCGTGGGCAGGCCCATCGAGGTGGCGCCGAGCAGCAGGCCCGGCGTGGTCTTGTCGCAGCCACCCATCAGCACCACCCCATCGACGGGGTGGCCGCGCAGCAGTTCCTCGGCATCCATCGCCAGCATGTTGCGATAGAGCATGGTGGTCGGCTTCAGGAACGATTCCGACAGCGACAGCGCCGGCAATTCCATCGGGAAGCCGCCGGCCATCAGCACGCCGCGCTTGACGTCGTCGACCCGGCTCTTGAAGTGCATATGGCAGGGCTGCGCGTCCGACCAGGTGTTGAGGATCGCGATGACGGGACGGCCCTTCCACTCCTCCGGCGCGTAGCCCATCTGCATCGCACGGGAGCGATGGCCGAAGGCGCGCAAATCGTCCGGCGCGAACCAGCGCGCGCTGCGGAGCTGGTCGGGGGTCTTTTTCTTGTCGGTCATGTCTGTACCACTTTGCAGGATGGGCGCTGTTGATGTTATGACGGGTTCCGCAAAGAGCTCAACCCATCCTGTGGATCAGGATACGTGCTCAATTTTGCACGGTATTGCGCTCGAATTCGAGAAAGTCGGTGCCGATCCGGGTCGAGAATTCGAGATCGCCACCAGCGCGACCCCGGCACCGTAACGGTCTACGATATCAGGCGAGGTTCCGCGAATCAGTTTCACCGACGGAGGCCTTGAGCGGTGTCTGCCCTGAACCGTGCAGATGGCAAGGCTTTCCGGCCATCGTATTCCAAATCAACGTGTCGCCGACCTCTGGAAATGCTTGCGTGTGAAGGCAAATTCGGCAACCTTTCGCAACTGGCTGGTTTTGATTCCAGGTTCGAAAGCGGAGAGTTGGGCTTGGCGAATATCCAGGTCGTGGATGACGACATCGCAGTGCAAACGACGATCGGGCTTCTGCTGGAACGAGCCGGCCACAGCGTCGTCGCCGCCGGCGATGGCCGCAAGGGGCTGGCGATATTCGAGACAGGAGAATTCGATCTGCTGTTTCTCGATATTTTCATGCCGGGAATGGATGGTCTGGAAACCATGCGGCTGGTTCACCAGCAGCAGCCCCTGATCCCGATCATCGTAATTTCAGGCAATCCCGTCACATCCGATTCCGGCTCCGGCCCGGATTTCCTGACCACGGCCACCAAGCTCGGCACGGTCAGGAGCCTGCAGAAGCCCTTCAAGCCGGCCGCGCCGCTGGCGGCCGTTGCCGGTTCCCTCGAGGCCGCGCAGCGTGCATCGTCATCGTCGCTGTCCGCCGGTGAGGTTGTTTCCCGTCCATAAAGCGGAATAGCGTTGTGCGTCGCGGCCAGCCGCGCACCATGGCGGGATGGAGTGGTGCGAACATCAAGATGACGCTTACAGCCAGACTAGCCGTCTCGATGATTCTCCTGGTTACGATCGCGGTGTCCGCGGTCGGATGGCTGAGCTATCGCGGCCTGGAACAGGCGATACTTCCACGCGTCCTTGATCGGATGGAAGCGCATTCGCGGCTGGTCGCTGCCGACCTCGAATCCCACGTCGCCGGCGTACGTGGCGATATCGCCAGCTATCGAAACGCCGCTGCGCTGAACGGGCTGATTCGCGCACGTCTGGCAGGCGGTGTCGATCCCGCCGATGGCGTCTCCGAAACGACATGGCGGGCACGGCTTACAAGCGGCCTTTCGGGCGTGCTTGAAGCCAAGCCTGCATATTCCAAGCTCTGCATCATCAGCCTCGATGTCGACCAGCGCGAAATCTTCCGCGTCGACCGCGCGGGCCGTAACGGCGCGATTCGGAATGTTCCGGAGTCGGAATTGCGCCGAAAGGGCGAGCCGAACTATTTCAACGAGACGATCCAGCTGTCGCCTGGCGAAATCTACATCTCGCCGGTTAGTGTGGATCGGGGTGCCGGGGCTACCGTGACGCCGAATAACCCGACGCTGCAGGTCGCGACGCCGATTTTCGCGCCCGACGGCAAGCCGTTCGGGATTTTGCTCATCAATGTCGACATGCGACCGGTGCTGGACCGCGTCCGGTCAGCGGCGCAGCACGGTGGCGTGATCTACGTCGTCGACCGACGCGGCGAATATCTCGTTCACCCCGATCCTGCCCGGGAATTCGGCTCGGAACTCGGCAAGCCCGCCGACTGGCGGTCCGACCTGCCGGATCTGGCATCGTCGCTCGGAACGACGCAGGTTGTCGCGCGCATTGTCACGGATCGAGCCGGACGGCTTGGCGGCGCCGCGCTCGCGCCCGCCCTTCTGGCCGGCAAGGAATGGATCGGCGTGATCGAAAGCGTTCCGAACGCAGTTGTCATGGCGCCGGCCGCGGCGATCCGGAACACCTCCCTGCTGGTCGGACTGATCGCCGTGCTATGCGCCGCCGCATTGGCCGTGTTCATTGCGAGAACGCTGACCCGGCCGATCATCCAATTGACGGCGGCGGTCGAGGGCGCCGGCCGCGACGCGCCGGTTGCCATTCCGGTCGATGCCGGCGGAGAGACCGGCGTGCTCGCGCGCGCGTTCGCCCAGGTGATGGGCGAAGTGAATGCGAAGACCGCCGCGCTCGAACACGAGGTCCAGGAGCATCGCCGCACTGAAACCGCGCGCGACCATTATGCTTCGCGCGAGCGCGTTTTCAGCGCGGCCGTCGAATCCTCCATCGACGCCATCGTCACAAAATCCCTCAATGGCACGATCACCGGCTGGAACCCGGCCGCAGAACGGCTATTCGGATATCCTGCGGCGGAAGCCGTGGGCCGGCACATCGACCTCATCGTGCCGCCCACTCGGATGGAGGAGGTGCGTGACATTCTGCGCCGGGTCGGCTGGGGCGAAACGATCGAGAACTATGAAACCGAGCGCTTGTGCAGGGATTGCAGCCTGGTCCAGGTTTCGCTCAGCATTTCCCCGATCAGGTCGCCTTCGGGGACCATCATCGGTGCCTCGAAGACTGCCCGCGATATCACGGCAAGCCGAAGAACCGAGCATGCGCTGCGCCAGCAGATCGAGGAGCGACGCCGCATTTTCGACACTTCCCAGGACCTGATCCTGGTGATCGATCCCAGGGGAGTCCTGGTTCAGGTGAGCCCAAGCGCCGCAACCATCCTGGGATATGCGCCGAAGGAAATGATCGGCCGCAACGCCAGCGAATTCCTCCACGCCGACGACCTCGAGGTCAGCCGCGATGAAATGCGGCTGGCACGGCGCGGAAAGCGGGCGCGGAATACCGATTCGCGCTACGTCCACAAGGACGGGAGGATCGTGACGCTGTCGTGGATGGGTGCATGGTCGGAGCCGGTCCGGCGGTACTTCTTCGTGGGCCGTGACATGACCGAAAGCCGGCTGGCGCAGGAAACCTTGCGCGAAAGCGAACAACTGGCGCGCGGCATCATCGATACCGCGCTCGACGCCTTCGTCCAGATCGACGAGAAAGGCGACATCCGGAGCTGGAATTTTCAGGCAGAAAAAATCTTCGGCTGGCCGCGTGAGGAGGTACTTGGGAGGAATTCCTTCGACCTGATCACTCCGATATCCGATCGCGACGCGCATAAGGCAGCTCTGGCGAGCTATGTAGGCTCCGGGCAAGCCTGGAAGTTCGGAAGACGCCGCGAAATCATGGCGTTGCGACGCGACGGCAAGGAATTCAAAGTCGAGTTGAGCATCGGGGCGATGCAGACCCGGGAGGGCTTCCTGTTCAACGGATTCTTCCGCGACCTGACCGAGAGGATCGCGGCGGAGGACCGGATTCGGCAGGCTGAAAAAATGGAAGCCGTCGGCCAGCTCACCGGCGGCATCGCCCATGACTTCAACAATATCCTGACGGTTATCACCGGAACCATCGAGATTCTGGCCGAGGCCGTTGAGAACGAGCCGCAGCTCGCCGCCATCACCCGGATGATCGACGAAGCCGCGTCACGGGGCGCGGATCTTACCCAGCATCTGCTGGCGTTCGCCCGCAAACAGCCGCTGCAGCCTCAAGAAACCGACGTCAATACGCTGATCATCGACACCGTCAAGCTGCTGCGGCCGACACTGGGAGAGCAGATCGAGATCGAATCGGTATTCGAAGGCGAAGCATGCATAGCGACCGTCGATCCCAATCAGCTTGCGACAGCCATACTCAATCTTGCGCTCAACTCCCGCGACGCGATGCCCGATGGCGGCAAGCTCACCCTCGAGACCGGCATGGCCTTTCTCGACGAAAGCTACGCCAGCATCCGTGGCGACGTGCAGCCCGGTCACTATGTGCTGATTACCATAAGCGACACCGGCGCCGGAATTCCCGCCGCCATACTCGACAAGGTGTTCAACCCGTTCTTTACGTCGAAGGGTCCCGGCAAGGGCACCGGCCTCGGCCTCAGCATGGTCTATGGCTTCGTGAAGCAGTCCGCCGGACACATCATGATCTACAGCGAGGAGGGCCACGGCACCACGATCAAGATGTATCTGCCGCCGGGCACCGCAGCGCTGTCCGCGGCCGAAGGCGCGCTCGCGGCGATCGTCGAGGGCGGCCATGAAACCATCCTGGTCGTTGAAGACGACAAGCTGGTCAGGGACTATGTGCTGACGCAGCTGCATTCGCTGGGCTATGTCACGCTGGATGCGGCCAATGCGGCGGAAGCGCTGGCTCTCGTCGCAGCCGGCAACCGGTTCGACCTGCTTTTCACCGACGTGATCATGCCGGGCGCGATGAACGGCCGCCAGCTCGCCAACGAGCTCCAGAAAGCCAGCCCCGGGCTCAAGGTGCTGTTTACCTCGGGCTACACCGAAAATGCGATCATCCACCACGGCCGGCTCGACTCCGGCGTCCTGTTGCTCGCCAAACCGTATCGCAAGTCGGATCTGGCCGCGATGATCCGCGAGGCGCTCGCCGGTTAAGTCCAGGCGTCGTCCCGGCGAACGCCGGTTCAGGAACCGCGCGCGGCGGTCATCACGATCCGAATGAGATCGGCCGCATTCCTGGCGCCGAGCTTCTTCATGATGTTGGCGCGATGATCCTCGATGGTGCGCGGGCTGATGCCGAGATGGCGCCCGGCTTCCTTGTTTGAAGCGCCCGACGTGAATTGCTCCAGCACTTCGCGCTCGCGCCGCGTCAACGGCTCCCGCCCCGGAAAATGCAGCGACGCGGTTCGTGAGGCGGAGTTCTCTGCCTGTCGGCGTGCATATGCCCCGATCGCTTCGTCGAGCCGGACCACGATTTCGCTGCCGCGGAACGGCTTCTCGATGAAATCCAGCGCGCCGTTCTTGATCGCGCTGACCGCCATGGCGATGTCGCCCTGGCCGGAGATCATGAAAATCGGCGCGGGATAGTCCTCGCCGGAAAGTTCCTTCAGGATGTCGAGGCCGGATTTGCCGGGAATATTCACGTCGAGCAGGATGCAGGCGGGCGTTCGCGTCCGCGCCACAGCCAGCAACGCGGCGCCGTCGGCAAAGCAGATCACCTGATAGCCGCCCGCCGACAATACCAGGGACAGGGTGTCGCGCACGGCGGGATCGTCGTCGACCACGAAAATCTCGCGTTGGGTAGCAGGGTTGTCAGCCATGTGCAGGTCCATCGACAGTGAAATCACGCCCATTCGCCGCACGATACTGCGTCTAATGCAGATTCCAACCCACCCGTATTTGTACGGGACGCGGCCTTAACGCACAAGTAGCGCCGCGGGCATAAAAATGTAGGCAGGAGAGCAATCATGCAGACTGCAACAGACGGCAGGGCTCCAGGCCCATCCGGCGACCGGAACGATGGCCACCAGTCGATCGTTTCGGAACTGGTTTCGCTGATCGAGCACGTCCAGGCTGGCGTGAAACAGATTGAAGCGGCCATCGCCAGGGAAACGGCTTCCGGCAACCAGGATGCTGCCGGCAACGTTTTCGTCCTGGACGACGTCACCCCCCGTTACGTGAAAGCGAACACCGCGCTGAACGCCTGCAGTGCCGGCCTCGGCGTTGCCCTTCACCAGTTGCTGGATGCCAAGGCATCCAGACACCAGACCGGCGATTTCACGGCGAGCGATCGCCGGCTGGTTCGCCTTATCAATCGCGCCTGAAGTGCCTGATTCGATTTTTTGAGGCCGTGCCGCGGAAGCTTACGGTTTCGATCGCGACCGGTGTCGCTCACGGCGTCGGGAAACGGCAGCGTCCATCGGGCATCGCGGCAAGCCCGCCGCGATCCCGCCCTCAGGCGCCGATCAGCGCTTCCGCAGACATGGCGCTTGCCCGCTTCTTCTTGTTCTTCCCCTTCAGGAAGGAAACGTCAATCTCGGCGCCGTTGACGCGGACCAGTTCGCATCGCCGATAGGCGAGGCCGGTCGATGACAACAGCAGAAAGAATTCCTTGAGATTGAGTCCCTGAATCGAGCCTTCCACGGTCAGTATGGCATCGTTGTCGGAGATGGCGTTGAGCATGCAATCGCGACGCCAGGTCCCGTCAATGCCCATGATGCAGACGCCATAGCCGCGGCTGAACGTCACGCGCTCCGGTGCTTTTGCATCATCGCTCATTGGTCAACGCCCCGCCATCGCAGCGAACTTCGGCGCAGCTGCGGCCGCGGCCGGCAGCTTTGCCGGCGTCGCGCCAGCGCCATTGGGCCGGTACAGACCACGCCGGTCCGGGAAGGGTTTGAAGACATCGGTCAGCCCGACCACGGTTTCCGCCGCACCGAGCACCAGAAAGCCGTCCGGCTCGGTGATCCTGGCGAGGCGATTGAAGATGTTCACCTTGGTGTCCTGATCGAAGTAGATCAGAACGTTGCGGCAGAAGATCACGTCGAAGACGCCGAGCTGGGCGAAGTCGTGCAGCAGATTGAGCTGCCGGTGCTGAACCATGGCGCGAATGTCGGGGTTGATCTGCCAGAGTTCGCCGGTCTGCTTGAAGTATTTGACGAGCATCTGAATCGGCAGGCCGCGCTGAACCTCGAACTGGCTGTAGATTCCCGCCTTGGATTTCTCCAGCACTTCCTGCGACAGGTCGGTGGCGATGATTTCGATCCGCCAACCCGCGAGCATGGCGCCGATTTCCTTCAGGCACATCGCCAGCGAATAGGGCTCCTGGCCGGTCGAACCGGCGGCGCACCAGATCCGAATGCTCTTGCGGCTTGCGCGGGCCTTCACGATCTCCGGCACGATGGAATCGCGGAAATGATCGAACGGGACCTTGTCGCGAAAGAAGAATGTCTCATTGGTGGTCATGGCCTCGACCACCTGGGTGGTGAGGTCAGCGGATCCGCCCTTCATTTTCTGCACGAGTTCGCTGATGCCGGGCAGGCCTGCCTTGCGCGAAAGCGGCAGCAACCGGCTTTCGATCAGGTACTGCTTGTCGGCGGACAGATCGAGACCGGAGCGGTCCTTGAGGAGTTTGCGCAAATATTCATAATCGGGCGGGGTCACTGGCGGCCTCTCTTACAACGCTAACGCTACTAGGGCAGAGCCGGACTATTCCGGAACCGCGATCAGACCGACTTCCTGGAATTTGGCCGAGATGATTTCCTTGTCGAACGGCTTCATGATGTATTCGTTGGCACCGCCTTCGAGCGCCTTCGAGATGTGCTCGATGCCGTTCTCAGTGGTACAGAACACCACCTTGGGCGTTTCGCCACCGGGCATGCGGCGCAGGTGACTGAGGAAATGGTAGCCGTCCATCACGGGCATGTTCCAGTCGAGCAGCACCGCTTCCGGCATTGCGCGTTTGCAGACGACCAGCGCGTCCACGCCGTCCTCGGCTTCGATGACCTGGAAATCGAGCCCTTCCAGGATCCGGCGCGCGATTTTGCGTACGATGCTAGAATCATCGACTACGAGACACGTTTGC
Organism: Bradyrhizobium sp.; assembly: GCA_046590305.1. GTDB lineage: Bacteria > Pseudomonadota > Alphaproteobacteria > Rhizobiales > Xanthobacteraceae > Bradyrhizobium. The sequence continues at coordinate 179 of JBKJUA010000183.1, read as the reverse complement.
ATTCCAGGCTCCTACTGTCACGGGCGGCACATGCCGATCACTATGCTGCGAGCGAAGTCTTGGGCACGATTTCGAGCACGCGATCGACGTCGAGGACGACCATGAGCTGGCCATCGAGGCGGTGCACACCGCCGGCGAGCTTGGCCATGCGGGGATCGAGATTGACGGGGTTTTCCTCG
>JBKJUA010000063.1:0-40169 GCA_046590305.1 Bradyrhizobium sp. | reverse complement strand
CGCCAAAATGGTTAATTTCAGGCCGCAACCGCCAGTTCGTAGGCTTCCTGGATATCGGCGACGATATCCGAGGCTTCCCACAGCGCGTCCGGCGCTACCGATTTCAGGCTGATGGTCCAGTTGCCCTTGGGGGTGCGCGGCATCGAGACGATGTCGAATTGCACGCTGCGGCACAAAGGATGCCGTTCGAGCGCATAGGCAACCCGGGCTCTGATCTCGTCCAGCGTGGCCGGGGTTTTGGCAAACAGCGTCTCGAAATCCATCTCGCATCCCCTTGAACGGCTGCTCTGGCGCGTTCCCCCCGCTTTTGGCGGCGGACGGCCCTGGAACCGATTCTTGGAGCGAGATAGTTAACCGCGCGTTAAGGCGGGGTGAATCCGTAGTATCACGGCGCGGCGGCGCGGTACTCCGCCAGCGTCTGCGCCACGAGGTCGTCGACCGACAGCACCGCTGATACCCCCGACGTCGAATGCCCCGCGCTCCAGATATCGCGCCAGCGCGCCGGACGGTTCTCGCGGGCACCGATGTCGATGTCCTTGCCGATGTCGATTGCCCCGCGTTGCGGCAGGTTTTCAGGGTCGAGGCCCGAAGCGGCAATCGACGGCCGCAGCATGTTGGTCTGCAGGCCGGTGAAGGCGGTCGTCAGTAGAATATCGTCGGCGCTGCTGGCGACCAGCATCGCCTTGTACCTGGGGTCGGCCATGCTCTCGGTGGTGGCGATGAACTTGGTTCCCATATAGGCGAGATCGCAGCCCAGCGCCTGCGCGGCTCGCAGCGCATGGCCGTCGCCGATGCCGCCGGCCAGCACGATCGGGCCATCGAAGAACGCGCGCACCGCGCGGACGAACACAAAGGGATTGAGCCAGCCAGTCTGGCCGCCCGCCCCCGCCGTCAGCAGCACCAGCCCGTCGGCGCCTGATGCCACCGCGCGCTCGGCATGGCGGATGCTGGCGACGTCGGCGAAAACAAGCGCGCCGGCATTATGCAGCGGCGCCAGCACCGGCGCCGGCGAACCGACCGAGGTGATGACGAGTTCGGGCCGGTGCCGCAGCAGCACCTGCAGATCGGCATCGAGCCGCGCGTTGGAACGGTGCACGATCAGGTTCGGACTGACCGGCGCCGCGGGCTTTCCCGTTACATCGGAATGACGGCGCAGCCGGTCCTCGATGTCGGTGAGCCAGCCATCGAGCTGTTCGGGACTGCGGCAGTTCACCGTCGGAAACGAGCCGATCACGCCGTTGCGGCAGGTCGCCGCCACCAGCTCGACGCCGGACACCAGAAACATCGGCGCTGCTATCAGCGGCAGGCGGAGGCGGCCCTGAAAACGCGCGAGGAGATCGGTCTGCTTCAAAGTCATTGTCCCCGCTTCCGCACTGATGCTAGCGTTTTCCCAACACTGGCACGAGCGAACGCCCAAGACAAAGCAGGCGTCAAAGTCAGTGACAGAATTGCCGGAGGAAACATGTCCGATCCGCTCTATGCCCTTCCACCCGCCTGCGCGCAGACGCTGCGCGCGCTGGGGCGCTATCCCCAGCGCACGGCGTTCTCCTGGTCGGGCGGATCGCTCAGCTATGCCGGCGCCGGCGACCTGATCGGCCGCATTCAAAAGGTATTCATGCAGCTCGGACTGCAGACGGGCTCGCGGGTCGCGCTGTTGTCCGCCAACCGCGCCGACAGCTGGTGCAGCGGCGTCGCCGCGCAACTGGCGCGGCTGTCGGTCACCTCGCTGCATCCGCTGGGCTCGCTCGACGACCAGTCGTTCCAGCTCGAGGATTCCGAAACCCAGGTGCTGGTGGTCGACGCCGATACGTTTCGCGACCGCGGCGGCGACCTCGCGGCCAGGGCGTCCAACCTGAAACACGTGTTCACGCTCGGCCCGGCCAGCTACGGCATCAACCTGCTGGCCGCGGTCGAGGCCGCCGGCAGCACCAGCCCGCGCAACTTTGCCGTTCCCGACGACATCGCCACGCTGAACTACACCGGCGGCACCACCGGCCGGTCAAAGGGCGCGCTGCGCTACCACCGCGAATATGCCGGCTTTGCAAATGCCATCCTGGCCGATTTCGAGATCCCGGATACGCCGAGCTATCTGACGGTGGCGCCGATCAGCCATGTCGCCGGCACCAAGGTGCTGCCGACGCTGATGCGCGGCGGCACCGTGCACCTGGTGAAGGGTTTCGATCCCGAAACGGTGCTCAGGACGATTGCCCGCGAACGCATCAATTTTACGCTGCTGGTGCCGACCATGATCTACATGCTGCTGGATCACCCCGCTCTCGACAAGACCGATCTCTCCTCGCTCGAACTGTTGCTCTATGGCGCATCGGCGATGTCGCCGAGCCGGCTGGTGGAAGGTATCGAGCGGATCGGGCCGGTGTTTTCGCAGCTTTACGGCCAGACCGAATGCTATCCGATGTCGGTGCTGCGCAAGGCCGACCACGATCCGAAGACGCCGGAGATGTTTACCTCCTGCGGCTTTCCGATTTCGGCCTGCGAGATCAAGGTACTCGACGACAACGATAGGGAAGTCGCGACCGGCGAAGCCGGCGAGATCTGCGTGCGCGCCCCGCATGTGATGGCCGAATACTGGAAGCGGCCGGAACAGACCGTCGAAACCCTAGAGAATGGCTGGCTGCATACCGGCGACATCGCCCGATCCGATGAGCGCGGCTATTTGTTCATCCTCGACCGCAAGAAGGACATGATCGTGTCCGGCGGGTTCAATATTTTTCCGCGCGAGATCGAGGACGTGCTGTCGCAGCATGCCGATGTCGCGATGGTCGCCGTAGTCGGCGTGCCCGACGACAAATGGGGCGAGGCCGTCACCGCCGTCGTGGTCGCGCGCGAAGGCGCCAGGCCGAGCGAAGCCGAACTGATCGCCCTGGTGAAGGCACGCAAGGGCGCGGCGCATGCGCCCAAGCACATCAAGTTCGTCACGGAGTTGCCAATGACCGGCGTCGGCAAGGTCGACAAGAAGGTGCTGAAGGCGGGGTTTTGGGTCGGACGTGACAGGATGGTGGGCTAAAATCTCTCGTGTCCCGGACGCGGTGCTTCCTTCCGTCATTGCGAGCGAAGCGAAGCAATCCAGCTTTTTGCCGCATGAAGAGGAAAGTTGGATTGCTTCGTCGCTGCGCTCCTCGCAATGACGGCTGAGGGACCCCTCCTCACCCCAGCATCTGATCGAGCCGGTCGCGCAGCTGGTCCTGGTGATAGGGTTTTGCCAGCCGCGGCAGATCGAGCTGGGAGCCTTCGGGCAGTTCGGCATAGCCGGTGGCGAGCAGGATCGGCAGTGACGGCCGCACCTCGCGGGTCGCCGCCGCCAGTTCGAGCCCGGTCATGCCGGGCATCACATGGTCCGTCATCATCAGGTCGATCGGCTGCTCGCTCCTCAGGATATCGAGCGCATGCCGGCCGGAACTGACGCCAATCACGTGATGGCCGAGGTCTTCCAGCATTTCGGTGGTCGACATCGCGATCAGCGGATCGTCGTCGACGAACAGGATCACCGCCGAGCGCTCGACCTTCGGCGCTCTAAGCAGTGGGACTTCCGTCTCGGGCGCCGATGTGGCGACCGGCAGCAACAAGGTCGCGGTGGTGCCCTTCCCAACGGTGCTGGAAAGCTGCAGCGCGCCGCCGAGCTGGACCGCTAGCCCATGCACCATCGACAGGCCGAGGCCGGTGCCCTTGCCCAGCGGTTTCGACGAGAAGAACGGCTCGATCGCCTTCTTCAAAATATCCGGCGTCATGCCCTTGCCGGTGTCGATGACCGACAGTTTCAAATAGTCGCCGGACGGCAACGCCGGGTCATCGCTGGCCCGGAATCTGGCGACACGGATGTCGATCGTGCCGCTGTCCGCCATGGCGTCGCGCGCGTTGATGGCGAGGTTGAGGATTGCAAGTTCGAGCTGATTGGCGTCGATCCGTGCCGGCGGCAACCCCTCGGGAATGTCCAACCGCAATGCCACCCGCGGTCCGAGCGAACGCTCGAGCAGATCGCCCATGCCGTGGACCAGGCTACGCAGATCCACCGCCACCGCACGCAAATCCTGCTGGCGGGCGAACGCCAGCAGCCGCTGGGTCAGCGACGCGCCGCGCTCTGCGCCCTGCAGCGCGCCGTCGATCAGCCGGTGCAGACGCGGATCGTCGGGCATGCGCTTTCGCAGCAGATCGAGGTTGCCCATGACCGCCATCAGGAGATTGTTGAAATCATGCGCGACACCGCCGGTGAGCTGGCCGATGGTCTCCATCTTCTGCGCCTGGCGCAATTGCTCCTGCGCCCTTTCGCGCGCCGCGACTTCCTTCATCAGATCGGCGGTGCGTTGCTCGACCCGCTGTTCCAGCGTGGCGGTCAGCTCCGCCAGCGCGGTGCGCTCGGCCGCCAGCTGGGCCAGCAGGTTCTCGCGTTCGATTTCGGCGAGTTTGCGCGCGGTGATATCGGAGGACACGCCCACCAGCGACTTGATACTGCCATCCGGCGCGCGAACCGCGCGCGAGCGGACATCGATCCAGTGCTGCGATCCGTCAGGCCAGATGGCGCGGTATTCGATGCTGTAGTCGCGGCCCGTCTTGATTGTCCTATCCATCACTTCAGCCCGCCTCGCACGATCGTCCGGATGGATCGCATCCAGCAAGTCATGGTAGGAAAACACCTCGCCGGGCCTGCGTCCGAAAAACGCCTTGCAGGTGTCGGAGGCTTTGAGCTCGAAGCCCGGCAGATGCAACTCCAGCGTACCGAGATGACCCGCCTTGAGCGCGGTCTGCAGCAGGTTCTCGCTTTCGGTGAGATCGGCGAGAATGGCGCGGGTCTGGTACTGGCGGTGGCGGCCCCGGATCGCGGAGCCGACAATGCTCACCAGCGTGGTCGGGTGAAACGGCCGTTCGATGAAGGTGACGTTGCCCAGCACCTGCCCGAGCCGCACCGCGTCGGGATTGCGCTCCGGACCGCCACCTTGGTGCGTCAGCAGCACGATCGGAAAATCGGACCATGAGGGCTGATCGGTGAGCCAGCGCATCAGGCCACGCAGATCGGCGGTCTTGATCGCCTCATCGGCGATCACGGCGAGGCCGGCACCGCTTTCAATCTCCTGAATCAGCCCGGCGATGTCGCCGCAGACATCGGCGCAAAATCCCGCTTCCCTGATCAGCGCTGCGGCCACCGCGGCGTCGCGCCCGGTCGGAGCCAGGATAACGGCGCGCTCGGATGAGGTTCCCGGTTTCACGCACCCTGCTCCTGCAGCAGCGGCTGGCCCTCGCCGACATAGACCGGAACACCGCTAAGCACGCCCTGAAACCCGTCGAGCGGCGCGCCGATGGTGAGGCCGCGGCCGTCGATGCGGTATTCCCGGATGGTCGATTCATGAGCGCCGGTGCGTTTCTTGATGATCGACATCGCGCGCCGCACCCTGCCCAACGCCTCGAAATATCGCAGCAGGATCACGGTGTCGGCGAGATAGGTCACGTCCACCGGTGCTTTCATGTCGCCGACAAGTCCGTGCTGCGCCACCGTCATGAAGGTCGCAGCTCCCCGACGGTTCAGATATTGCAGCAGTTCGTGGATGTGCAGGATCAGCGAATTCTCCTCGGGCATAGCCGCCTGATAGCCATTGAGGCTGTCGATCACCACGGTCTTGATCTGATCCTCATCGACTCGCTTGCGGACGCGGTGGGCGAATTCGCCGGGAGACAATTCGGCGGCATCGACCTGTTCGATGAGGAGACTGCCGCTGCGCTGCATTTCCTCCAGGTCGATGCCCATGCCCTTCATGCGCGAGAACAGCAAGCCGAGTTCTTCGTCGAACACGAACAGCGCGGCTTTCTCGCCCCGCCGTATGGCGGCGGCGACAAACACGATGGTAGCCAGCGACTTGCCGGTGCCGGCGGGCCCGAGAATGAGTGTGCTCGAACCAGTCTCGACACCGCCGCCCAGCAACTGGTCAAACCCGGCGATGCCGCTCGACACCTTGTTGCGGGTGAAGTCGCTGCGATATTCGGACGCCACCAGCCGCGGAAATACGTTGAGACCGCCGGTCGTCATGGTGACGTCGTGGTAGCCGCCGCGAAACTTGACCCCGCGATATTTGATGACGCGGGCGCGCCGCCGCTCCGCGCCGTAGGCCGGCGCCAACTCTTCAAGCCGGAACACGCCATGGGCGACGCTGTGCACGGTCTTGTCGGCGGCTTCGGCCGTGAGATCGTCGAGCAGAAGAACGGTGGTGTTGAATTGCGCGAAGTAATGCTTGATCGCCAGGATCTGCCGCCGGTAGCGCAGCGAACTCTGCGCTAGAAGCCGGATTTCCGACAGGCTGTCGAGCACTACCCGGTCCGGCCGGGCGCGCTCGACCGCCTCGAAAATCTGCTTGGTGGTTTCGCCGAGTTCGAGATCGGAAGAATACAGCAGGCTCTGCTGCTGTTCGGAATCGAGCAGGCTTTCCGGCGGCAACAACTCGAATATCTCGATGCCGTCGTCCAGCAACCAGCCGTGCGAGGCCGCGCCGGCGCGCAGTTCGCGCTCGGTCTCCGACAAGGTGATGTAGAGGCATTTCTCGCCGGCCTTGACGCCTTCAAGCAGGAATTGCAGCGCCACTGTCGTCTTGCCAGTGCCGGGCGCGCCTTCGGCAAGGAAGAGATGCCCGCGCGTAAATCCACCCGACAAGATGTTGTCGAGCCCCCAGATTCCGGTTTTCGCCTTGTCGGTACGTCCTTCAACAGAGTTCATTTAACCCCCTGACCGGGGGAAAAACCGCTACGGCGTCCAACCGTTCCCAATAATGGAACTATTTTTGCGGGAACAATTTGGCTGCACTGCGCCATGCGTCCTTTGGAACGAGTGCCTGCAACGGGAAACCGGATTCACAGCAAGACCGGCCGGCAATGCCGCGTATCGCTACCGCTTCTCGATCACCAGGCTCTGCACGGCGCGGCCGAAATAGCCTTTGGCATCCGCGAGCCGCGCCATCGCGAGGCCGGCCCCATCGGGACCGATCCAGGACTCCGCATCGAGCAGGATCCATTCTCCGACCGGCTGGCGCGCGAAACTGACGGTGAGGTCGGCATTGATAAAAGTCCATTGCCGGAAATCCAGCACCGCTGAAGTGCCGTTGCAGAAATCCGCCGCGACCACCGCCCGCATCGCCTGCGAAACCGGCGAACCTTCAACCAGCGGCCGGTCGGCGCGGTACCAGATCGCGCCGGGACCGGGCACGCCGAAACTGCCGCGGGCGGCGCGCAGCGACATGCCCGATACGAAGGGGCTCGAGGAAAAATTCGCCGGCTCGACGCGCGATTGATCCGGCCCCGGAAGTTCGACCGGCAAATCCTGAACCTCCGGCGGCAGCGCCAGCGCCCCGCTCTTGATCTTGAGCACGGTGGCGCCGACCACGACGGCATCGCCGGCGCGCAGCCGGATGGCGCACAGCTGAATCTTGCGCCCTTCCCGCAGCACCTCGGTCTCGAGCGTCAGCGGCGCCACCGGCACCGGGCGCATCAGGTCGATGGTGACGCGCGCGATTTGCATCGGCACCGGCGTCGCAATCGCCTCGGCCGCCCACACCACCAGCGATGCCGGCGCGGAGCCGTGCTGCATGCCGGGATTCCAGGGCCCGGCCGCATTCGGGCTGGTGAGAACGCGATTGCCGTCCACGTGAAAAATAGCGTCCATCAAATCAATTCCGGCGCTCGGTGTTTACGTTCCCCGGACGCTGCGCAGCGCGAAGCGGTGCGCTGCTGATCCGGGTCCATCGTGCGTTGCGTGCGTGGGTCCCGGCTCTGCGGAGCAGCGTAAAGGACGCTGCACCGCGTCCGGGACACGAGAGTTCACAGCGGCGGATCGATCGCCTCGTCGTATTCCTTCTTGAACCGCGCGATCAACTCGGCGGCGGGCAGCACCTTGCCGACGCTGCCGACGCCCTGGCCCGAGCCCCAGATTTCCTTCCAGGCTTTCGGTTTGGCGCGCTCGCCCGAGGCGTCGGTGCCGAAGCTCATCTTGGAGGGATCCGACTCCGGAAGATTGTCCGGATCCATGCCGGCCGCGACGATCGATGGCTTCAGGTAATTGCCGTGCACGCCGGTGAACAAGTTGGAATAGACAATATCTTCGGCCGACGACGTCGTGACCATCTGCTTGTAGGCCTCTACCGCATTGGCCTCCCTGGTGGCGATGAAGGCGGAGCCGATATAGGCAAAGTCGGCGCCGAGAATCCGCGCCGCGCGGATGGCGCGGCCATTGCCGATCGCACCCGACAGCGCGATCGGTCCATCGAACCATTGCCTTGTCTCCGCCACGAAGGCCAATGGCGAGATCTCGCCGGCATGGCCGCCAGCACCGGCCGATACCAGGATCAGGCCGTCGGCGCCCTTCTCGACCGCCTTGTGCGCGAACTTCTGGTTGATCACGTCGTGAAACACGATACCGCCCCAGCGGTGGGCGGCCTGGTTGAGTTCTTCGCGGGCGCCGAGCGAGGTGATGATCATCGGCACCTTATGCTTCTCGCAAAGCGCCAGATCCTGATCGAGCCGGTTGTTCGATTTATGCACGATCTGGTTCACCGCGAACGGCGCCGACAGCGCTTCCGGATGCGCCTTGTCATGCGCGGCCAGTTCTTCCTTGATCCGGACCAGCCACTCGTCGAGCAGGGCCGGCGGGCGCGCGTTCAGCGACGGGAACGATCCGACGATCCCCGCCTTGCACTGCGCGATCACGAGATCGGGCACCGAAATGATGAACAGCGGTGCACCGATCACCGGAATCGACAGACGGCCCTTGAACAGAGCAGGCATGGACATTCGAAAAATCCTCTTGGTTAGGCGCGGTCGATCGCAACCCAACAGGGCAATCTTTCCAGTGTCAAGTATTGCGTTTTGACGCTACGTTTCGACGTTACTGGCACAGCGCGCGGGTGACGTAATTTTCGGTCCGGCAGTCGCCCGGCTCGCGCTTTCGGCCCGGCAGGTACGCCTTGGCCGAGCATTTTTCGGCGGCGTCGGTATCGAGGCTCTTGCCTTCCTGATGGCCCTTGCTCTGGCAGAGCTTGTCGGCGCCGGCCTTGCAGTCCGGCGCGCCATTGGCCGAAACCGGACAGGCCATCCGCCCGGTCACCATCAGGGAGGGCTTGGCCAGGCGCGACAGACTATCGCCGGCATCCCGGGTGGCGTCCCTGGCGCGGGTGTTCAAATCCTCGATGGCTTGCTGCGGGCTCGTCAGGGCGGGCAGGATGGATTTGGATTTGTCCCAAAGCTTGCCGAGTTCGTTGATCAGGCCCGGATTTTCCGGCGGCGATGGCGGGGCTGGCTCATTCTGCTGCGGCGCCGGCGGCTGGGGCCGGTCCGGCATCGATGGCTGGGCCGGCGACTGGATGCCGAGCGACGGCGGCGGCGCCGCTTGCGGCCACGCCGCGGTGCTGGCCAGCGCGAATATCGACACCGCCGCGCTTGCAGTCGCTACCCGCGTCCTGAACAGCGCGGGGAAGTTGCCGGGTGAATCGCGCATGCCTGAAGCGTAACCCGAAGCCGTGGAGCGGCAAAGCATTTCACGACGGGGATGGGGTATCAGATCAACTTGAACGCGACGACAAACCCGAGCACCAGCACGGCGGCTCCGAGCGCCACCCACAGCCCCAGACGCTTCTCGATTTGCATCCGGATCCATTCGCCGTAACGGTTGAGCAGGATGGCGACAAAGAAGAAACGGCCGCCGCGGGCGATGATCGAACACAGGATAAACAGCCAGATGTTGTAATCGGCAAAGCCCGAGGTGATCGTCACCAGCTTGTAGGGGATCGGCGTGAGGCCCTTGCCGATGATGATCACGGCACCCCATTCGGCATAGGAGGCGCGGAACGCCTCGACCTTGCCGCTGAGGCCGTAAATCTGGATCAGCCATTGCCCGAGCGAATCATAGAGCAGCGCGCCGATGGCATAGCCGACGATGCCGCCCAGCACCGAAGTCACGGTGCAGACCATGGCATAGAACCAAGCCCGCTCCGGCCGCGCCAGCGCCATCGGGATCAGCATCACATCCGGCGGCACCGGAAAAAACGAGCTTTCCGCGAACGACACCGCGCCCATGATCCAGACCGAATAGGGCTTGTGGGCGGAGTCGATGCACCAATCGTAAATTCGTCTCAGCATGGCGCGATGAACCACCATGGAGCGAATTTGTCCATGCCGACAAATGCGGGAAATTTGGGAGGTTTAGTGCCGCTTTCGCAGGCTGCGGCCCTCAAGCGCGACAATTCGTCGCCGGACGGCCGCGGGCGCGGCTGAGGGCGCGGTCGTCGTTGCGGTTCGCTTGAGCGACGATTTCGGCAGCTTCTCCGCGATTCCAAGCAGATGCTCGCGCCGCTCCATCTCGCGCCAGACGTCCTCGGGCCGCACGCCGGCCGATGCCCACAAGACGGTGAGATTGTAGAGCAGATCGGCGCTCTCGCGGACCACCGCATCGGAATTGCCGTTGACGGCATCGATCACGACCTCGATGGCTTCTTCCGCCAGTTTTTTGGCCATCTTGGCCGGGCCACGCTGAAACAGCCGTGCGGTTCGCGACGTGGCCGGATCGAGATCCTTGGCCGCGAGGACAGCCTGATAAAGCCGTTCGAGCGAATCACCCATCCTCCGAACCTAGTCGAAACCGATGGAAAGCGTGTTAACGGCCGGTTTCCTGCCCGCATCCGCGCAACAAAAATCCGCCGGCATCGTTAAGCTGCCGGCGGGTCGATTCAGTTCAGAAGCCGATGTTTACCAGTTGGCGATCGGGTGACCGTTAAAGCGGGGCACGCCCGACCGGTGGCCGTAATATCCGCCGCCGTAGTAGCCACCGCCATAGTAGGGCTGACTTCCATAATAGGGGTCGCCGCCGCCATAATAGACAGGACCACCGCCGTAATAGGCCGGCCCGCCGCCATAGTAATAGCCCCGGTGATTTTGGGCCGCGGCGATAGCGATCCCGGTGCCGACGATACCGGCAAAAGCGGCCGCCGCAGCGGCGCCACCGCCGCCACGATAGTAACGCCGGCGCTGGGCACTGAAGTCGGTGCTGCCGCTGGTCGCGGTCGTCAGGCCCTGGCCTGCGGGCGCGGATCCGGCGCGAGCCGTTGAAGGCTCGAACGCGGTCAACGCCACCGCCGCGACCGTTGCCACGACAGCGGCGCGGCCGATCGATGAAAGCAAAGTCTTACGCGCGAGCATCTCGATATCCTCCGTGGTCAATGGGCCTGGCAGGCCCAGAATAGCTAACCATTGAGCCTTTGGCTGGTTCCACAGGCGCTTCAGGCAAAGAAAAGTCCGCCGACATCGTCATGCTGCCGGCGGCTCAAATTTGTCGCGGAAACCGACAGTTACCAGTTGTGATGAGGCGTCGTGGTATCGAACGCGCCGCCGCGGCCGTAGTGGTTGCTGGGATAGCCGCCTCGGTAATGGCCGCCACCGTAGTACGGCTGGCTGCGATAATATTGCTGGCCGCCGCCATAGTAGACCGGGCCACCGCCGTAATAGCCCGGGCCGTTGTCATAGTAGTAATGACGGCGGTTCTGGGTCGCGGCGATTGCGATACCGGTGCCGACGATGCCGGCAATAGCGGCTGCCGCTGCGGCGTTACCGCCGCGACGATAACGCCGGCGCTGGGAGCTGAAGTCGGTGGCGTCGCTGGCCGCAGCCGTCGACAGACCCTGACCAACGGGGGCGGATTCGGCGCGCGCCGTTGACGGCTCGAACGCGGTCACCGCCAGCGCGGCGACTGTCGCCACGACGACGGCGCGGCTGATCGATGAAAACAAGGCTTTACGCGCGAACATCTCAATGTCCTCCGTGGTCGTCTGGCCTGGCAGGCCTGGATGGCTAACCACTAGCCTCATATTAGGTTCCCCAATCCGAATGCAAGCTGAACGATCGGTGTCGAAATCGTGGCACTCATCGGCCGTTCAGGTTCGATGCGACAGTATGACCACCTCCCGCGCGCGGTCCGGCATGAAACAAGCATAACCGCCGCCGCAACTGACGTCGGACCGCCTGAAGTAATCGCAATGCGTGCAATTTCGACCAATGCAGTTCGCTGCCTTCTGACGTTGCTGCTGGGCCTGCTCGGTCTTGGGTCCGGCGCGGTTGAATGCGGGGCGGCTGGCGAAACGCGACCGCCGGTCGCGATCCAGTTTTCACTCGATCGGCCGATCGATGCCAGCGCCGCCCCGTTCGTGATGGCGGCGAGCCGGGGCTTGTTCGGTTCGGAAGGGCTGACGGTCAATACCAATATCGCCAGCGGATCGGTTGACGGTATCGCCCGCGTCGCCGCGGGGACCACCGACCTCGCACTGGTCGACATCAACGAATTGATCCGGTTTCGCGACAAGCCCGGCGCGCCCCAGATCAAGGCGGTATTCGTGCTGTTCAACAAGGCGCCCTACGCCATCATTGCCCGCAAGAGTCGCGGCATTCGCGCGCTGTCCGATATCGAAGGCAAGACACTCGGCGTCCCCGAGGGCGATCTGTCGATCCGGCTGTGGCCCGCGCTGGCGCGGCAGAACGGTATCAACACCGCCGGCGTCAAGCAGAGCAAGATCAGCGCCGCGGTGCGCGAGCCGATGCTGTCGGCGGGTCAGGTCGACGCCGTGACCGGGTTTTCCTACCTTTCGGGCGTCAATCTGAGGGACCGCGGCATTCCCGCCGACGACCTGGCCGTGCTGCGCTACGCCGATTATGGCGGCGAGGCCTACGGCTTCGCGCTGATCGTCAATCCGGCATTCGCGGCGACCAGGCCCGAGGCGGTAAAGGGTTTTCTGCGCGCGGTGATGGCCGGCATCCATCTCGCCGTCAAGGACCCGACACGCGCCGCGGAGGAAGTGGTGAGCCGGATGGACGGCGGATCGCGCGACCTCGAGCTGGAACGCCTGCACACCGCCATTCGAGACAACATCCTCACCACCGACGTGAGGCGCAACGGCATCGGCGGCATCGACCCCGTCAGGTTCGAGCGCTCGGTCGATCAGATTGCCGAGGACTTCAAATTCCAGAAACGACCTAAAGCAGCCGATATCTTCGACGATTCCTTCCTGCCTGCGCCCGGCGACCGCGTGATCAATTGAGGAAGAAGGCAGCGAACGGCTGTATCTCCGCGGCGATCCCTGATTAGAATGCGGCTCTGATCATCGTCGGTCCCGCCGATCCCTCGAGTCCCGCCCGCATGTCCATGATTCGACTCTATACCCGCGTACTCGAACTGCTCGGCAAGGAAGCGCGGCTGGGCTGGATCCTGGCCGGCGCCAATCTGCTGCTGGCCGGCGCGCAATTCGCCGAGCCGGTGCTGTTCGGCCGCATCGTTGATGTGCTTTCGGGCAAGCCGACCGGGGGACCTCTGTCGTCGTCCTCGGCCTGGCCGCTGCTGGCGGCATGGGCGGCGTTCGGCCTGTTCACGATCCTCTGCAGTGCCGCGGTCGCGCTGCACGCAGACCGGCTGGCGCACCGGCAGCGCCAGGTGGTGCTGACGAATTATTTCGAGCACATCATGCAGCTGCCGCTGACCTTCCACACCGGCACCCATTCCGGCCGGCTGATGAAGGTAATGCTGAACGGCACTGACTCGCTGTGGCGGCTGTGGCTCGGATTTTTCCGCGAGCATTTCTCCGCGATCCTGTCGCTGGTGGTGCTGCTGCCGCTGGCGCTCTACATCAACTGGCGGCTGGCGGTTCTGCTGTTCATCCTTTGCGTGGTGTTCACGGTGCTGACCACGCTGGTAGTACGCAAGACCTACGGCATGCAAAGCGAGGTGGAGGGACATTACAGCGACCTCTCCGCCCGTGCCTCCGACGCGCTCGGCAATGTCGCGCTGGTACAAAGCTTCGTCCGCATCCAGGCCGAGGTGCAGGGCCTGCGTTTCGTCGCCGACAAGCTCTTGGCAGTGCAGATGCCGGTACTGTCGTGGTGGGCGCTGGTCACCATCATCACGCGGGCATCGACCACCATCACGGTGCTGGCGATCTTCACCGTCGGGATCGCGCTGCACGAACAGGGCCTGACCACGGTAGGCGAGATCGTGATGTTCGTGAGCTTCGCCACCATGCTGATCCAGAAGCTCGAACAGGTGGTCTCCTTCGTCAACAACGTATTCATGGAAGCGCCGCGCCTGCAGGAATTCTTCAACGTGCTGGATGCGGTGCCCGCGGTGCGCGACCGGCCCGATGCGATCGATCCCGGCCGGCTGTCCGGCATGGTCGAATTCAAGGACGTGTCGTTTTCCTATGACGGCAAGCGGCCCGCGGTCGAGGACCTTTCCTTCACCGCGCTGCCCGGCCAGACCATCGCGCTGGTCGGCCCCACCGGCGCCGGCAAATCCACCGCGATCGCACTGCTGCATCGCGCGTTCGATCCGCAGTCGGGCTTCATCAGAGTCGACGGCATGGACGTCCGCGGCCTGACGCTGACGGCGCTGCGGCGGAATATCGGCGTGGTGTTCCAGGAAGCGTTGCTGTTCAGCCGTTCGATCGCGGACAATCTGCGGGTCGGCAAGCCGGACGCGACGGACGAGGAACTGCGGATCGCGGCAGGCCGCGCCCAGGCACTGGAGTTCATCGAGCGCGGCGAGCAGGGATTTCAGACCAATGCCGGCGAACGAGGACGCATGCTGTCCGGCGGCGAGCGGCAGCGACTGTCGATTGCCCGCGCTTTGCTGAAGGATCCGCCGATCCTGATCCTCGACGAGGCCACCAGCGCGCTCGATGCCGTCACCGAGGCCAAGCTCAACGCCGCGCTCGACGAGGTGATGAAGGGCCGCACCACCTTCGTGATCGCACACCGGCTCTCCACTATCCGCCACGCCACGCGGATCCTGATGTTCGACAATGGCCGCGTGATCGAAAGTGGAACTTTCGATGAACTGGTGGCGCAAGGCGGCCGTTTTGCGGAACTCGCAAGGGCCCAGTTCATGGTCCAGGAAAATGCCCGCGCCAGCATCCAGACGCCACCGCCCGAAAGTGCAGCTGTCAAGATTTAAGTATCGCCAGTATTTGACCTATTTCCTCCACGATTTAATCCCACAAGCTCTGTTCCGGACCGGCAGACCGGTATAGATTTGCAGCCGCCGGACACGCTTGAACCCGCACGTGACACCCCAGGACCTCCTCTTCGAGAGGCGGGTCTCAAAGGACCGGAATCGGATAGTGCATTTTCCTTTCGCTTCGCTTCGCAAGATTTTGTTGAGCTTGATCGTCGCCGGGGCAGCGCTCGCCGTCATCGCACCGCGCCTGGCGCATGCGGAGGCGCTGCTGGTGGTTGAAGCCGATACCGGCAAGGTGCTGCAGGCGGAGAACGCCACCTATCCCTGGTATCCCGCATCCGTCACCAAGATGATGACGGCCTATGTCACGCTGAAGGCGGTGAAAGAAGGCCGGCTGACGCTCGAGGGCACGCTGACGGTGTCGCCGGTCGCCGCCTCGCAGTCGCCGTCGAAGATGGGCTTCAAGGCGGGCACCTTGGTCACGGTCGAAAACGCCCTGCACATGATGATGGTGAAATCGGCCAACGACATGGCCGTGGTGCTGGCCGAGGGCGTCGCCGGTTCGGTCGACGGTTTCTCGGCGCAGATGAACCAGACCGCGCTCAGGCTCGGCATGACGCAGAGCACTTACGTCAATCCGAACGGCCTGCCCGCCGACGGCCAGATCACCTCGGCGCGCGATCTGGTCATCCTGGCGCGCGCGATCATTCGCGATCTGCCAGAATACGAATATTTCATGCACACCCCCTCGATCCGGTATGGCCGGCGGGTCACGCAGAATTTCAACAAGCTGATCGGGCGGTACCCCGGCGCCGACGGCTTCAAGACCGGCTTCATCTGCGCCTCCGGTTACAATCTGGTGGCCTCGGCCACCCGCAACGGCAAGCGGCTGATCGCCGTGGTGCTCGGCTCGTCGTCGGGCTCGGCGCGCGCAGTGAAAGCCGCGCAACTGCTCGAGCGCGGCTTTGCCGACAATACGTTGACCTGGCTGCGCCCCTCGCTCGGCACGGTCGACAATCTGGTGCCGATCGACGCGTCGCCGCCGAACCTTCGCGACGAGGTGTGCGGCCCCCGGCGCAAACGCCCGGCCACCGACGAGGATCCGGACACCGTCGCCAGCAACGGCAACGCCAGCGGTAGCGAATCCACCGTCAGCTTCTTCACCGCCGGGCTGCAGGCGCCGATGGCGAAGCCTTCTGAACTGATGGCAGCGGCGCCCGCGCCATCGCAGCCCGTCGTCGTCTACACCGGGCCCAAGAAGACCGGCGCCGCCCTGATTGCCGCGGTGGCCGTGGACGAGCAGAAGCAGACAACGAAGCCGCGCGGAAAGAAGTCGCGGGTCGCGGCCAGCAAGCCGGACACGGCGGCTGAAGCCAAGCAGGCCGGCAAGGAAACCAAGTCCGAAGCGAAATCAGACGGCAAGCCCGCCGCCAAGCCGGCGGCCGTCAGGCAGGCCCACGCCAAGCCGGACGCTGCCCCCAAGGCCGCGGAAAAGCCCGCGGCCGCAGGCGCCAAGCCCAAGGCTGCGGAGCCGGCCAAGCCCAAAGCCGCTGAGAAGCCTGCGGAAAAGCCTGCCGCGAAACCCGCGCCCAAGCGCAGTGACGCCAAACCTTCGGACGCCAAACCTTCGGACACCAAGCCTTCGGACACCAAGCCTGCGGCTGCCAAGCCTTCCGCCGCCAAGCCTTCCGCTGCTAAGCCTTCCGCTGCTAAGCCTGCGGACCCAAAAACCGCGGCCGCGCCGCGCGGTTAGGGACACATTCGGCTGGTCGGACCGGCCATTTTCAACCGACAATGCGTCGATAGCACGCAGCGGCTTGCCATCGGCGGCTGCATTGCTCAATACTGCCGAAAACAAGGCGTCCCGGCCAGGAAAACGGGTAACAAACCAAGAGGGGAAGTACCATGGAGCGGATCTGGCTCAAGCAATATCCGGCTGGCGTGCCCACCGATATCGACGTCAACCAGTACACATCACTGGTGGAGCTGCTGGAGGAGAGCTTCAAGAAGTTCGCCGACCGCAGGGCCTTCATCTGCATGGACAAATCGATCAGCTATCGCGAACTCGACGAGATGTCACAGGCGCTCGGCGCCTATCTGCAGAGCAAGGGGCTGGCGAAGGGCGCCCGCGTCGCGCTGATGATGCCGAACGTGCTGCAATATCCGGTTGCAACCGCCGCCGTGCTGCGCGCCGGCTATGCGGTCGTCAACGTCAATCCGCTCTACACCCCGCGCGAGCTCGAGCACCAGCTCAAGGATTCCGGCGCCGAGGCGATTATCGTGCTGGAGAATTTCGCCACCACGGTGCAGCAGGTGATCGCGAAGACCGCGGTCAAGCATGTCATCGTCGGCAGCATGGGCGATCTGCTCGGCTTCAAGGGCGTGATCGTCAATCTGGTGGTGCGGCGTGTGAAGAAGATGGTGCCGGCCTGGTCGATCCCGGGCTCGGTCGCCTTCAACGACGCGGTCGCTGCCGGCCGCGGCTTGAAGCTGACCAAGCCGACACTGACGCTCGATGACGTCGCCTTCCTGCAATACACCGGCGGCACGACCGGCGTTTCCAAGGGCGCGACGCTGCTTCATCGCAACATCCTGGCCAACGTGCTGCAGAACGACGCCTGGTTGCAGCCCGCCTTGAAGAAGCCGCCGCATGTCGATGAACTGTTCATCGTCTGCGCGCTGCCGCTCTACCACATCTTCGCGCTGACGGCGTGCTTCCTGCTCGGCGTGCGGGCCGGCGGCGTCAACCTGTTGATCCCGAACCCGCGCGACATGCCCGGCTTCATCAAGGAATTGATGAAATACAAGGTCAACAGCTTCCCGGCGGTCAACACGCTCTACAACGGCCTGTTGAACTCGCCCGGTTTCGACAAGGTCGACTTCTCCAAGCTGAAGACCTCGTTCGGCGGCGGCATGGCGACGCAAAAGGCGGTCGCCGAGAAATGGCTGAAGACCACCGGTTGCGCGCTCTCCGAAGGCTACGGCCTGTCGGAGACCTCGCCGACGCTGACCTGCAACCCCGCCGATACCGACAAGTTCTCCGGCTCGATCGGGATTCCGGTGCCGTCGACCTATATCTCGATCCGCGACGATGACGGCAACGAGGTGCCGCTCGGCACGCCGGGCGAAATCTGCGCCAAGGGCCCGCAGGTGATGACCGGCTACTGGAACCGGCCGGAAGAGACCGCCAACGTGATGACCGCGGACGGCTTCTTCCGCACCGGCGACATCGGGGTGATGGACGAGCGCGGCTACACCAAGATCGTCGATCGCAAGAAGGACATGATCCTGGTGTCCGGCTTCAACGTCTATCCCAACGAGATCGAGGAAGTGATCGCGAGCCATCCGGGTGTGCTGGAATGCGCCGTGATCGGCGTCGAGGATTCCAAATCGGGCGAAGCGGTCAAGGCCTTCATCGTCAAGAAGGACCCCAACCTCAGTTCCGAGGAAGTCATCAAGTTCTGCGGCACCCAGCTGACCGGCTACAAGGTCCCCAAGCAGATCGAATTCCGGGCTGACCTGCCGAAGACCAATGTCGGCAAGATCCTGCGCCGCGAACTGCGCGACGAAAAAAAGAAGGCCGCGGCGGCCTGAGCGAGCGACAGCGCGAGCGTCCGGGATGACCGGCGCTCGCGACATCAAGCCTGCGGAAATTCTCGCGTTCTGGGGCGAGGCCGGCGGCGAGCGCTGGTACCGGCGCGACGAAGCTTTCGATGCCGAGGTGCGCAGCCGCTATCTGGAACTGTGGCAGCGCACAAAGACCGGCCAGCTGTCGTCCTGGGAGGCGACCGATGACGGCGCGCTGGCATTGACCATCGTACTCGACCAGTTTCCCCGCAACATGTTTCGCGACGATAGCAGGACCTATTCGAGCGATACGCTGGCCCTCGAGGTGGCGGGCCGTGCCATCGCGCGCGGCGCCGACAAGCGCGTCGATGCGGCATTGCTGGAGTTTCTCTACATGCCGTTCATGCATTCGGAGCATTTGCCCGACCAGTTGCGTTGCGTCGAACTGTTCCGCAACGCCGGCAACACCGAGAACCTGAAATACGCCGAAGACCACGCCGGTATCGTTGCCCGGTTCGGGCGCTTTCCGCATCGCAACCGCATCCTGGGGCGCTCGACGACGCCGGAGGAGCAGGCTTTTCTTGACGGCGGCGGGTTTTCCGGCTGATGACGGAACAGTGAAGGCGCAATCAAGGCATCGAGCCATTGCTGTTTCCGTCGCGCTGAATATTGTGCACCCGACCCGTCCGGTTTAAGAAACATCCGCACATTCAAGGAGAATTGACGATGACCATCAATGTTGGCGACAAGCTGCCGGAAGCCAAGTTTCGCGTGATGACGGCGGAAGGACCGCAGGTCAAGACCACCGATGACATCTTCAAGGGCAAGAAGGTCGCGCTGTTCGCGGTGCCCGGCGCCTATACCGGCACCTGCCACAAGATGCATCTGCCCAGCATTTTCCTCAACGCCTACGCCATCAAGGACAAGGGCGTGAGCACCATCGCGATCGTCTCGGTCAACGATGCCTTCGTGATGAGCGCATGGAAGCGCGACACCGACCAGCGCGACGAAGCCACCTTCCTCGCCGACGGCAACGCCGAATTCACCAAGGCGATCGGCATGGAGCTGGATGCTTCCGGCAACGGCCTCGGCATCCGCTCCAAGCGCTACTCAATGCTGGTGGAAGACGGCGTGGTGAAGAAGATCAACCTCGAGCCGGCACCGGGCAAGGTCGAGGTTTCCGGCGGCGATACGCTGCTCGGGCAGCTCTGAACGTTATTGCGAGGAGCGTAACGACGAAGCAATCCAGCTTTCTTGCCTGCTGTGGCAAAGCTGGATTGCTTCGCTTCGCTCGCAATGACGGCCGAGATGGCGTGCCACACCAACATCTGTCATCGCCCGGCTTTGACCGGGCGACCCAGTACGCCGCGGCCTTTCGGTAAATCTCAAACGCCTCTGGAATGCTGGGTCACCCGCCTTCGCGGGTGACGACAGTTTTGGGTGTCGATAGCGAACAGCCTACTTCTTCAGCCGTCCCATCGCGACGCCCTCGCGCGCCAACTGATCGGCGCGTTCGTTTTCGTCATGGCCGGCGTGGCCCTTGACCCAGTGCCAGCGCACCTGGTGCTGATGCAGCGAGGCGTCGAGCCTCTGCCAGAGGTCGACGTTCTTGACCGGCTTCTTGTCCGAGGTGCGCCAGCCGTTCTTTTTCCAGCCGTGGATCCAGCCGGTGATGCCCTGACGGACATACTGGCTGTCGGTGTAGAGATCGACGCTGCACGGCTTCTTCAGGGTTTCCAGCGCCGAGATCGCCGCCATCAACTCCATGCGGTTGTTGGTGGTGTGCGCCTCGCCGCCCTTCAATTTCTTTTCGACCTCGCCGAATTTCAGGATCGCGCCCCAGCCGCCCGGGCCCGGATTGCCCGAGCAGGCGCCGTCGGTGTGAATGGTGACCGCGGGCAGCGAGTTCACGCCGGCAGCCCCGGGATTTCGACGCCGTAATCGCGAATGCCGGCGACGCTCTGCTGGAAACGCAGCTTGCGGACATATTCCAGGGGATCCTTGGGCCGCACCAGCGCGCCCTGGGGAACATTGAGAAAATCGACCAGCCTCGTCAGCAGAAAGCGCAGGGCGGACCCGCGCGCCAGCAGTGGCAGCGCATTCTGTTCGGCTTCGCTCAATGCGCGCTCGCGGCCATAGGCGCCGAGAAACGCCCGCGCCTTGGTGACGTTGAACGAATTATCGCTCTCGAAGCACCAGGCGTTGAGACAGATCGCGACGTCGTAGGCCAGCATGTCATTGCAAGCGAAAGTGAAGTCGATCAGGCCGGACACCTTCTCGCCCAGAAAGAATACGTTGTCCGGAAACAGGTCGGCATGGATCACGCCCTGCGGCAGATCATTCGGCCAGATACCGGCCTCGAGATAATCGAGCTCGGCGCGGAGAAAATCGCGCAAACCGTGCTGCACCTCGTCGGCGCGCGCGGCGGCCTGCTCGAACAGCGGACGCCAGCCCGATACCGACAGCGCGTTGGCGCGGGTCATGGCGAAATCGCGCCCGGCCAGATGCATCTTCGCCAGCGCCTCGCCGACGCCGGCGCAATGCGCGGCATTGGGTTTTCGAGGCCAGATGCCTTCGAGAAAATTGATGATGACCGCGGGCCGGCCTGACAACGAGCTCAGTGCGTCGCCGCTTTTGTTCCTGAGCGGCTCCGGGCAGATGATGCCGCGGCTGGCCAAATGGGTCATCAGGCCGAGAAAGAACGGCAGTTCGCTCCTGGCGACGCGCTTTTCATACAGCGTCAGGATGAAATAACCTGACGTGGTGTGCAGCAGGAAATTGGAATTTTCGACGCCCTCGGCGATGCCCTTGTATGACAGAAGTTCGCCGATGTCGTAAGCCCCGAGGAATTCCGCAAGCTCGTCGGCGGCGACGTCGGTATAAACCGCCATGGTCGTCTACGCTGCGTCGGGCCGCAGCGAACGCGGTAGCGGGAAGAACTCGTTCTCTTCCGCGGCCGAGACCGTCTCCACATGCAGTTCGTAGCGCTCGGCGAAGGCGCCCATGATCTCCTCGACGATCACTTCCGGCGCCGAGGCGCCCGCGGTGATGCCGAGGCTCTTGATACCCTCGAACATTTTCCAGTCGATATCGCTGGCGCGCTGCGCCAGCACCGAGACCGGGCAGCCTTCGCGCTCGGCGACTTCACGCAGTCGCTGCGAGTTGGACGAATTCGGCGCGCCGACCACGATCAGGGCGTCGACCACCGGCGCCACCTTCTTGACCGCGAGTTGGCGGTTGGTGGTGGCGTAGCAGATGTCTTCCTTGTGCGGGCCGGAGATGTTCGGAAACCGTTCCTTCAAGAGCGCGACGATCTCGGCGGTGTCGTCGATCGACAGCGTCGTCTGCGTCACGAAGGCCAGATTGTTGGGATCCTTCGGCGTGTGGGTCTTGGCGTCTTCCGCGGTCTCGATCAGCGTCACCGCGCCGACCGGCAACTGGCCGAGCGTGCCGACCACTTCGGGGTGGTGGGAATGTCCGATCAACAGGATTTCGCGGCCGCGCTTGAAATGGATCGCGGCCTCCCGGTGCACCTTGGTGACCAGCGGGCAGGTGGCGTCGAGCGAGAAGAAATTGCGGGCGCGGGCGTCCGCGGGCACCGATTTGGGCACCCCGTGGGCGGAAAACACCACCGGCGCGTTGGTATTGTCGGGGATTTCGGCCAGTTCCTCGACGAAAATCGCACCCTTGGCACGCAGGCTGTCGACCACATAGCGGTTGTGAACGATCTCGTGGCGGACATAAACCGGGGCGCCATGGATGGTCAGCGCCCGTTCCACGGTATCGATCGCCCGTACCACGCCGGCACAGAAGCCGCGGGGCGAACAAAGCACGATTCTAAGGGGTGGTTTGGCCTGCATGGGGACAAATCTCGGACCGGCTAACCCCTCGCTGCCGGGCAGGGAACGGTCAATTTTTTTAAGGGACTTTTGGCTAAAGAGGACTTGGGACGGCTTTTGGGCGCTGTCAAGGCCGGTCAGCAAACCATTGCGTGGATAGCCCCGGACGGCTTATATAGGGCGTAATTCCCGTCATCGCTGATGACCACTGGCTTCGCCTCCAAAAAGGGTGGGCGAAGCGCTAAGGAGATTTGCCATGAGCAATGCACCGCTGATGCCAAAAGCGACTGCCGTATGGCTGGTTGATAATACTGCGCTGACCTTCGACCAGGTGGCCGATTTCACCAAAATGCACCCGCTCGAGGTCCGCGCCATCGCCGACGGCGACGCCGCCCAAGGCATCAAGGGCATGGACCCGATTTCGACCGGCCAATTGAGCCGCGACGAGATCGAAAAAGGCGAAAAAGACCCGAATTACCGGCTCAAGCTCGGCGAGAGCAGGGTAACGCTGCCGCCGCAAGCCAAGAAGAAGGGCCCGCGCTATACGCCGGTGTCGCGCCGTCACGAGCGGCCGAGCGCGATCCTGTGGCTGGTGCGCAATCACGCTGAATTGAAGGACGCCCAGATCATGCGTCTGGTCGGCACCACCAAGACCACGATCGCCAGCGTGCGCGACCGTACCCACTGGAATGCCTCCACGTTGACCCCGATGGACCCCGTAACGCTCGGCCTGTGCTCGCAGATCGAGCTCGATTTCGAGGTGCAGCGCGCGGCCAAGGAAAAGCCGATCGATACCTCCTATGGCGGCGCTACCCTGCTGCCGGCCTCCGAAACCACCGCGCGCAAGGAGCCGGAATTCGAGCCCAGCGAGAAGCAGCGCGACGACCTCAACGTGGACGCGGTGTTCGCCAAGCTGAAGGGCATCGGCGGCGGGAAGAAGCAGGACAACGAGGACTAGTCTAAGAGCAGTAGCGCGGTTGGCGATAGCGCCACGCCGCATCAACTCACGTCACGCAACGGCCCGGCTGCAGTTGTCTGGCGGCTTCGCTCAACACACTGAAGACGGGTTCGCAGCCGACCGGAGGCTTGCGGTCGCTGGACTTGAACAGCGAGCGCACAGCGGGGCCATTGGGAACCGCCGTCTCGGGCTTCTTGGCGAACGGCATCCGGACCAACACCGTGGTATCGGAAAGGCTCTCCAGCCGAAGCGAGATAGTCTGGGTCTGCTCGGCGGATCCAGCGGCGCCGGCGGCACGATCGGTCTTGGCCGAACGGTTGATGGTGGTCGCCGGGGTGTCGGTGAGAGCCTGTTGGTTCACGCTGAGATCGTGGCCGGACGCCAGCTGCGCCGCGCCGAGCGTCAGAGAAATGGCAAATGCACCAAAAATTGCTTTTGAGAGCTGAGCCATGTTGGTTTGATCCCTCGCCCCATTGGCGAACACAGCCAACAACGCGAGGGAACCCGGGGAGTTCTGGGAACCGGCCATCACTTAACCGTGTGCTAAAAAAATTCAGACCACGGGAACGAGTCCTGGGGGATGTGCGTCATTCAAACAGCCGGTCTTCCCCCCTGCCCCATTGACCGGTGACGTAGGGCGCGACTGTGGTGATGCCGGTCGCGCCCTGCTTTTTGCCTGACGACACCTGCCTGACGTCGCGGCAAACCCATTGACCAGAACCCGGTTTCGCCGGCTAGTCTAGCTGTGATCCCCCTCCTGAGCATGGACTGGCTTCAATGTCTTCGGCCCGAATACCGCCGACAAACTCCCCCCTGCGCACCGAATTGACGGCCGCCGGCGAGGGTTTGGCCGGCAATGAAGACGTGTTGCGCAGCGTGCTGGCCGGATGTGGCGACTGCATCAAGATCCTGGACCTCGACGGCCGCCTGCAATTCATGAGCGAAGGCGGCAAGCGGGTGATGGAAGTCGACGACTTCGGGTCGCTGAAAGGTTGTCCGTGGCCCGACATCTGGGCTGGAGACGGCAACGCAGAAGCCAGGCGTGCGGTAGAAGCGGCCAAGGCCGGCGGTATCGGGCGCTTCAAGGGCCCGGCCAATACCGCCAAGGGTACCCCGCGGCACTGGGATGTGCAGGTCTCCCCGATCATGGGCGCCGACGGCAAGCCGTCACATCTGCTCTCGATCTCCCGCGACATCACCGAGGAATGGCGCGCGGTCACCGAACTGAAAGAAGCCGTCGACCGTCAGGCGGTGCTGGCGCTCGAACTGCAGCATCGTATCAAGAATACGCTGGCGATGGTCGGCGCCATCGCAAACCAGACCATGCAGGGCGACAGCGTGACCAATGCTCGCGAAGCGTTTGCGGCGCGTCTGATGACCCTGAGCCGCGCCCACGATATGCTGACGCAATCGAGCTGGGCCAGCGCACCGATCCGCAACGTCGTGGAAGGCGCACTGGCGGCGCATCGAACCAGTCAGCGCCAGATCAGCGTCAGCGGCCCTGATCTGCATCTCACCGCCAAACAGGCGCTGGCGCTCGCCGTCGCAATCCATGAACTCGCGACCAACGCCACCAAATACGGCGCGCTGTCAGGCAACGGCAGCGTCGCCGTGGCGTGGTCCGACCAGCCGGTCGGCGGCACCGAGACCTTCAGCTTCAGCTGGACCGAAAGCGGCGGCCCTGTGGTGACCGAGCCCGAGAAAAAAGGCTTCGGTTCGCGCCTGATCGAAAAAATGCTACCGAACGATTTCGGCGGCGAGGTGCGGACGTTCTACCGGCCGGGCGGCGTGGTGTGCGAACTGACGTCGCCGTTAGGACGGCTGAATTCAGAAGATTAGAGTCGCGGGATGGTTTTCGACCAAAAAAATCGGCGCGCCTCGCAGCGCGCCGATTTCATTTCAATCCAACAGCTTCACACTCGGCTCTACGCTACCCGCGGCGCCCTGTTGCGGGAGTTGCGCTGGAAGAACAGGGCCTGGCTGGCGACGGCGGAGACCATCGCGGGCTGGAACGGTTTGGAGATCAGGAACGCCGGCTCGGGGCGCTCGCCGGTCAGGAAGCGTTCGGGATAGGCCGTGATGAACACCACCGGCACCTCGAACACTTTCAGCAGCTCATTCACGGCGTCGAGGCCGGAAGAGCCGTCGGCGAGCTGGATGTCGGCGAGGATCAGGCCGGGCTTCTTGTTCTTGGCCAGGGCAATGGCGTCGGCATGGGTGCGGGCGACGCCGATCACATTGTGACCGAGATTTTTCACCAGGCTCTCAAGATCCATCGCGATGAAGGTCTCGTCCTCGATGATCAGCACGTCGGTGGCGATTTCGGCGGCCATTTCGCGGCCGGCGGTATCCGCCAGCTTGCGGGTCTCGCTAACATCGACGCCGAGAATCCAGGACACTTCCTCTTCGGAAAAACCTTCCAGCGACAGCAGCAGGAAGGCCTGCCGCGGCAGCGGCGTAATGTTCGATAGCCGCCGCTCCGAGGGCATCGGCAGGATCGCGATGTCGGAATCGTCGTTGAGCGAAACCGAATTCCAGATTTTCGTGAACAGCCGGAACAGGCCGGCGCGCGGGCCGTGCTGTTCGTCGAGCAGGGCCGGGTCCTGCAGCAGGGCTTCCAGCATAGCGCCGACATAGGCGTCGCCGGAGGCCTGATTTCCCGTTAGCGCACGGGCATAGCGCCGCAATAACGGTAAATGTTCAGCAACAAGCTGTGATCGCGACATCCCCACTCCATATCCTGCTTGGGCCAAACCAATCCGTTGGGGTGACCCGGTTCCCTTGTGTGCGAGACTACGTCCCACCCTGCAAAAAGTTCCCCTGTTCCCGGGAACTTTCCGGCGCAATTGGAATTAGCCCCGTTAGAACGACAGCAAAGGCCTCGGAATCAAGGATATTCTTGAAACTACAGGGACTTAACTCTCGGGGAAGCGTGGAACAGGTCATGAAAGATGTAAAGTCTCAAGCCAGCAAGGTGGCCGCTCCCGGAAAGCCGGGCCGGCTCAACACCGAGATTCAATCGAGAATCGGGCACCAGCTCAGGGCGATGTATGACGACGTGGTGCGGCAGGGCGTGCCGGATCGCTTCGCCGAGCTGATCAAGAAGCTCGATGCGCCTGGACCCACCGGGGATCCCGCCAAAAACGACGGGAGGGACTAATGCCTCTCACAGATTCACTTCGCGACGACATTCTTGCGTCGGTCCCGTCCTTGCGCGCATTTGCGATCTCACTCAGCGGCAATGGTGACCGCGCCGACGACCTTGTGCAGGAGACGCTGCTGCGCGCGCTCGCCAATATCGACTCGTTCCAGCCCGGCTCGAACCTGCCGGCTTGGCTGTTCACGATCCTGCGCAACTTGTTCCGCTCCGACTACCGCAAGCGGCGGCGGGAGGTGGAGGACGCGGACGGCAATTATGCCAAGACCCTGAAAACCCAGCCGGCGCAAAGCGCGCATCTGGAATTCGAGGAGTTTCGCGTGGCGCTCGACAAGCTTCCGCAGGACCAGCGCGAAGCACTGATCCTGGTCGGCGCCTCCGGTTTCTCCTATGAAGACGCCGCCGCCATCTGCGGCTGCGCGGTCGGCACCATCAAGAGCCGCGTCAACCGCGCGCGCTCGAAACTGAGTGCGTTGCTCTATGTCGACGGCGCCGACGATTTCGGTCCCGACGACACCGTCCGCGCCGTGATCGGCGGCAGCGGGGGTTGATCAGCTCCATACGATAATGAAAAGGCGGCCCGGTGGGGCCGCCTTTTTTTGGCGAGGGCCGGTGACCGTCATTGCGAGCGCAGCGAAGCAATCCATTGCCGCAGCGCAAGGAAAGAATGGATTGCTTCGCTGCGCTCGCAATGACGATAGCGGGGCGTGCGACGCGCCCTACCCTACCGCCCGCGCTTGACTGGCGCGGATAATTGTTCGGTGCGGTCGCGCTCGGTCATGTCGACGACGGTCTCCATTGGGGCGGTGAGTTCGTAGACGTAGCTGACATCGGTGAAGAACCGTTTCGAGACGCCGCCCAGCGCCTCCGGCGCGACGCGGTCGAGCAGGATCAGGCCGAAATCGCTGTCGGCGCGGCGGGTCGCCTCGCTGGTGTTGAACTCCTCCCAGCGAAAATTGAAGACGGCGTCGGGCTCCTCGCCGGTCACTTCCCAATGCGCGACGATGTGGGGATGCTTGCCGACCAGCGAAAGCCCCTCGTCGGAATGCGACGCCAGTTCGAAGAACAGCAGCGACAGGCTCTGGGCGGCGCGCGCACTGACCGCGATATCGGGACCGGAGACCGCGATACGCTCGGCATGGGGGATCGCGCGCGCCTCGAACAGCCCCTTCAGTTTCACGCCCTGCCACTGGCTTTCGGACAGCAGCGAAACCACGTTCGACATGGCATGGATGCGGCCGATCAGCAGTTCGCGGGCGACGTCGACGTCGGAGCCATGGCGCAGCGTCCGCGTCACGATCGACTGGATCACCGCCAGGATGTTCTTGACGCGGTGATTGAGTTCGTCGATCACGGCGGTTAGCCGCCGCTCGAAGCCGATCCGCACCTGGATCTCGCGACTGAGCCGCAGGTTGTTGTTAGCGACATAGCCGAACAGCCCGCAGACGATGCCAGTCAGCGCGAGGCCGATTGCGGCGACGATCGCGGCGGTCTGCTGCGCGCGCACCACCGCATTGGTCTTGGCGTAGTAGGCGAGCGACCAGTCGCGGCCGCCGAAGCCGATTTTCCTGACCATCGAGGGCGCTGCCGATTCCGATCCGACCACCCGCGAGGCGATGTTGTCGCGGTTGAGGGCGATCAGCTCCTGGTCAGCGTTTCGCGGATCCTTCAGCACCACCGAGAACAGCGACAGATCGTCATTCGCCAGCATCAGCGGCGCCAGCTCATAGGAAAACGTCACGAAGCCCGCAGGCGCAGCATTGCCCTCCTGCAGCACGGGCGCCGCCAGCACGATGCCGATCGGCCCGTCTGCGCGCAGCAGCCGCAACGGATCGGACGCTACCGGCTTGCCCTCGGACATCGCCCGCTCCAGCATCGTCCCCAGCACCGGATCCTGGTCGAGGGTACGGCCCGGGAAAATCCGGGTCTCCGCGTTGCGGGGCTCGACGTCCATCACCACGTCGATCGGCTTGTCGAGCACATTTGGATCCAGAGGCTTGTCGTCGAACCCGCGTATCGCCGGATTGGAGAATCCGGCGCCGGCGAGCTCCGTGCGTGCTTCAGGCAGTTCGTCTGGCTGCAGCCGCGCGATCCAGCTGGCGACGACAAAATCGGTCTTGAAGGCATAGATCGAGGACCGCAGCGGCTGCAGCATATTTGCCTTGATCACGCTGGGCGCGCGAAACAGCCCGGCGGCAACGCGAGCGAGCAGCTCGCGCTCGGTCAGCCGGTCCTGCACCAGGCTGGCGTGAACGTCGATCGCGCGCGCCACCGCAATCCCCTCCAGCATCAGTTCTTGATCGTGGACACGATAAGCCGCGAGCCCAGAGAACAGGACCCCGATCAGCGCGATAAAACCGATGATGAAACCAAGCCGGACCACTCGCTTACTCAACGATGAGGCGTTGGCGAAGAAAACAGATCAAGCATTTGACGTCCGCCGGTGCGGCGAGAATCCGAGACGGGATGAAAGCCAGCCGACTCATATAATGAAGGAGCGATCATCGGTACGCAACTATGGTTCAGGAAGCGGAACCAAACAAGGCTTGGCGGTAGTGTTTTCCGTCCGGGCCGGAGGGTGGTAATCGCGGCGGCGCGGTTTTGTTCCGGGTCGGGCTGAAGTTTTTTTCCGCTGTCCCGCGTGCGGGGAGAGGGTCGGGGTCGCGAACTATCCGCCAGTCCGAATGCGTGGATAGCACCCGGATCACTTCTACGATGTGATCGAGCTCTCCCCGCACGCGGGGAGAGGTGAAACAAGTCCGAATCCGTTCAGCTGGCCTTGGCCGACACCGCCGGGCTGAGGCCCCCTTTGGCCTCGATGAAGCCGATGATGCGGTCAAGGCCTTCGCTCTTTTTCAGGTTGGTCATCACAAAGGGCCGCTCGCCCCGCATCCGCCGCGCATCGGTGTCCATCTTCTCCAGGGACGCACCGACATGCGGCGCGAGGTCGATCTTGTTGATCACCAGCAGGTCCGACCTCGTGATGCCGGGACCGCCCTTGGAAGGGATCTTGTCGCCCGCCGCCACATCGATGACATAGATCGTGAGATCGGCGAGTTCCGGCGAGAAGGTGGCAGCGAGATTGTCGCCGCCGGATTCGATCAGCACCAGATCGAGGCCGGGAAACTTCGCGCGCATGTCGGCGACCGCGGCCAGATTCATCGAGGCATCCTCGCGGATCGCGGTATGCGGACAGCCGCCGGTCTCGACACCGGCGATGCGGTCCGGCGTCAGCGAGCCCGAGCGCACCAGGAATTCGGCGTCCCATTTGGTGTAGATGTCGTTGGTAATCGCGGCGATGTCGTAGCGCTCGCGCATCGCCTTGCAGAGCAGGTCCATCAGTGCGGTCTTGCCGGAGCCGACGGGACCGCCGATGCCGATGCGAAGTGGGCCGTGAGAGTTGGACATGTCAGCAGTTCTTTCTTTTGTCTATTCGTCGCATTTCGAAGCCGCCGTCCCGGCAAACTCTTTCGTCGTCATGACCGGAACAACCGCGTGTACTGCGTCTCGTGCCGCAGGCTGGCCAGATCCGCACGAAACGTTGCGCTGCCGAGATCGTCGAGGGTGGCCTGCAGCGCCCGTTTGGCGGTGGCTACCACGACCGGCTCCAGCTGCGCCAGCGCGCGCTGGCTGTCGGTTTGCCCGAGAGGGATCAGCCGGGCGCCGGCAGAAATCCAGTTCGACGCCTGCGCGTGAAAGAACGCGTGCATCGTGGAGGCCAGCGGAATGTCGTGCGCGGCGCTGACAAGGCCGACCGCGACGGGATAGACGATGGCGCCGTCGCATTGCGCAATCAGTTGATCGAGCCCGTCGCAATTCCAGGCCGAGCGCGCGATCTCGATGAAGGCGCGGCCCTGCGACGAGGTCTCGAGCTGGCGTTCGCGCGATGGCACGAAGGCGGCCGCGAGCTCGGCGACCTCGCGCAACAAGGCATCGTCATGTGAAGCGGCGGCGCGGTATGCCTGGGCCACAAACACGCCGTCGCAGAAGCCGGAGCCGTCGGCCAGCATCGAAGCCAGCCAATTGCTCAAGGAAGCCGCATCGGTGATATCGCCGGCTTCCACCGCCCACTCGATGCCGCTGGAATAGGAGAACGCGCCGACCGGAAAAGCCGGCGACAGCCAGGTCATCAACCGGTACAGCGCCGCGCCCTCGGCTTCCGTCATGTCGCCGGGATGGTCCGCTGGAGGCAAGCTATTTGTGGTCATGAGCATCGGAATGTCCGTGGTGATGGTCGTGATCGCAATGCTCGTCGTGATGGTGATGGTGGTCACCGTGATCGCCAAGATCGTGCGATGAATGATCGTGTCCCGCATGGGCGTGGGGACCCGCCTCCGCCGCATGGGCATGGCCACCACCGGCATAGGCGCCGCCCTCGGGATCGAACGGCGCCTCGATCTCGATCACGCGTGCGCCGAGCCCCTTCACCATCGCCTCGATGACGTGGTCGCGCCGGATCCGCAGGCCCTTCGGCATGATCTGGGTCGGCAAATGGCGGTTGCCGAGATGCCAGGCGACCCGCACCAGGTGCTGCGGATCGTTGCAGCGAATCTCGATCAGCGGCTCCGGCGCCGCCACCACCTCGACCAGGCGTCCATCCTCCAGCACCAGCGCGTCACCGCCGCGCAACGCCACCGCGTTTTCGAGATCGAGCAGGAATCCGAACCCGCGGGTGCCGGTCATTGCCATCCGCCGCCGGTGCCGGTCGTCGAAATCCAGCACGACGGTATCGGCCGGTGCTTCCTTCCAGTGATGCTGGCCCTGGACTCGGATGGCGCGGATCATAATTAGAACTTCTCGACCTTGCCGTCGCTGATGATCTCGATCACCGTCGGCGAGGCCCGATAGGGTGCTGCATATTCGCGCCAGACCTTCATGTGTGTCGCCTTGCCATGGGCGTTGAGGTCGTCGCGGGTCTCCCATCGCTCCACCACGACGTAGAGATTGGGGTCGTGGATGCTGGTGTGGCCTTCATAGGAAATACAGCCCTTCTCCTTGCGCGTCTCGGCAATGCATTCCTTGTGACCTTTGATGAAGGCTTCGCGGCCTTCCGGCTTCACCTGCGTGGTGGCAATCACGTAAATCATCCGCCTTCTCCCTATGTTTTCAGCGCACGATGACGTCGGCGGGGGTGATGATTTCGATCTTCGGCGGCGCCGACATGCACTTCACAGCGACGCGGCCAAAGGTCTTCATGTGCTCCATGCCGCGATGCGGCACCAGCGCCTCGGCGTTTTCCCACTGCTCGACGAACACCATCTTGGTGGCATCGGTGACGCTTTCATGCAGATCATAGGCGATATTGCCGGGCTCCGTGCGGGTGCCCGCGATGCAGGCGGTGGCGGCGGCGATGAATTCGGCGCGCGTTTCGGGCTTGATGGTCAGTGTGGCGACGACGTAGATCACGAGATCCTCCCGGGCTTGTTTTGGCTTATGGATGCCGGGAACGAGCTTAGAACATGAAATAGCGCTGCGCCATGGGCAGCACCTCGGCTGGCGCGCAGGTCAGCAATTCACCGTCGGCGCGCACCTCGTAGGTTTCGGGATCGACCTCGATTTTCGGCGTGGCGGAATTATGGATCATGCTCTTCTTGGAGATGCCGCCACGGGTGTTTTGCACCGCATAGAGCTTCTTCTCGATTCCGAGCTTCTTCGCCAGCCCGCCCGTGATGGCGGCCTTCGAGGTGAACACCACCGAGGACGCCGTCAGCGACTTGCCGTAGGCCGCGAACATCGGCTGGTAATGTACCGGCTGCGGCGTCGGGATCGACGCGTTTGGATCGCCCATCGGCGCCGCCACGATCGAGCCGCCCTTGATGATGCAATCCGGCTTGACGCCGAAGAACGCCGGCGACCACAGCACGAGATCGGCGAGTTTTCCTTTTTCAACCGAGCCGATCAATTTCGACACACCATGGGCGATGGCGGGGTTGATGGTATATTTGGCGATGTAGCGCTTGACGCGAAAATTGTCGTTGTTGCCTTTGTCCTGCGGCAGCGAGCCGCGCTGCTTCTTCATCTTGTCGGCGGTCTGCCAGGTCCGGATGATGACTTCGCCGAGCCGGCCCATCGCTTGCGAATCCGACGACATCATCGAGAGCGCGCCGAGGTCGTGCAGGATATCCTCGGCGGCGATGGTCTCTTTGCGGATCCGGCTTTCGGCAAAAGCCAGATCTTCGGCGATCGAGGGATCGAGATGATGGCACACCATCAGCATGTCCAGATGCTCGTCGATGGTGTTGCGGGTGAACGGCCGCGTCGGATTGGTCGAAGACGGCAGCACGTTTTTCAACCCGGCGATCTTGATGATATCGGGCGCATGGCCGCCGCCGGCGCCTTCGGTGTGGAAGGCGTGAATGGTGCGGCCTTTGAAAGCCTTCACCGTGTCCTCGACGAAGCCGGACTCGTTCAGCGTGTCGGAATGGATCATGACCTGGACGTCGTAATCGTCAGCAACAGAAAGGCAATTGTTGATCGCCGCCGGCGTGGTGCCCCAGTCTTCATGCAGCTTTAAGGCACAGGCGCCGGCCTTGATCATCTCGACCAGGGCTGCGGGCCGCGAGGCGTTGCCCTTGCCGGAAATGCCGAGATTGACCGGGAAGGCATCGAACGACTGGATCATCCGTCCCATGTGCCAGGGGCCGGGCGTACAGGTCGTTGCAAACGTGCCGTGCGACGGGCCGGTGCCGCCGCCCAGCATCGAGGTGACGCCCGACATCAGCGCGTGTTCGATCTGCTGCGGGCAGATGAAATGGATGTGGCTATCGAACCCGCCGGCGGTGAGGATCTTGCCCTCCCCCGCGATGACGTCGGTGCCGGGGCCGATCACGATGGTGACGCCGGGCTGAATGTCCGGATTGCCGGCCTTGCCGATGGCGCTGATATAGCCTTCCTTGATGGCGACGTCGGCCTTGACGATACCCCAGTGGTCGACGATCAGCGCATTGGTGATGACGGTATCGGCCGCGCCCTGCCTGTTGGTGACCTGCGATTGCCCCATGCCGTCGCGGATCACCTTGCCGCCGCCGAATTTCACCTCTTCGCCGTAGACGGTGAAGTCTTTCTCGACCTCGATGATGAGGTGGGTATCGGCCAGCCGCACCCGGTCGCCGGTGGTGGGCCCGAACATGTCGGCATAGACGGAACGCTTTATTTTCACGGACATGTCTTGGCTCCAAATTCCAGGCCGTCATCCTGAGGTGCGAGCTCTCGGGCGAGCCTCGAAGGATGACTGAGATAGTGTACGCTGCCCATCCTTCGAGGCGCGCCCAAGAGGGCGCGCACCTCCCGAGTAAGCGCAATTGCGCTTATCCGGGGATGACGACAGAGGGTGTGGCGAACTTTCACAGCTTGCCCTGTATCTCGCCGCGAAAACCGTAGACCACGCGCTTGCCCGCCAGCGCCACCAGTTGCACGTCGCGGGTCTGGCCGGGTTCGAAGCGGACGGCGGTGCCGGCGGCGATGTCGAGGCGCATGCCGCGGGCTTTCTTGCGATCGAACTTCAGCGCCGGGTTAGTCTCGAAGAAATGGTAGTGCGAGCCGACCTGGATCGGACGGTCGCCGCTATTGGCCACCGTCAGCGTCACGGTCTTTCGGCCGGCATTGAGTTCGATCTCGCCGTCCTGGATGAAGAGTTCGCCGGGGATCATGTGGGCATTCCTATCTGATCGGCTCATGCACGGTGACGAGCTTGGTGCCGTCGGGAAACGTCGCTTCGACCTGGATGTCGTGGATCATCTCGGCGATGCCATCCATGCACTGCGCGCGGGTAACCACTTCGGCGCCGGCCTTCATCAGTTCGGCGACGGTGCGGCCGTCGCGGGCGCCCTCGACGATGAAATCGGAGATGATGGCGATGGCCTCGGGATGGTTGAGCTTGACGCCGCGCTCCAGCCGGCGCCGCGCCACCATCGCCGCCATCGAGATCAGCAGCTTGTCCTTTTCGCGGGGGGAGAGATTCATGCGAACACTCTAATTCAATTGAACGATCTAGTTGAGCCACATCCGTGGCAGCGCCGCGCCACTGGCGCGGCCGAGCACCGCCATCATGTCGGCGCGCAGCCGGGCCGCATCTTGGGCACAGAAGCGGGCCATTGCAAATCCATTCCAGCAGGATATGCCGACCTCGCTGCCGAACGAATTTGCCACCTCTCGAATGCGCTCCACCAGCGCCTGGTCGCCCGGCACGATCAGCGCGGTGGCGATGGCGACGCCGCCATTGGCAACAGCGGGCCTCGTCAATTTTTCGCCGATGTCGCCGTCGAGCCGCACGGTTTCGGCGAATACCAGCCGGCCACCGCGGCGCAGCCGCCAGCGGTCGACGAATTCGCCCCGTTGCATGCGCTCGCCCATCGCGGCGCGCCCGAACACGACAATTTCGCAGAGCAAAAGCGAGGCGCCCTCCGCCAGATCGATATCGATCCGCCGCGAGACCCGCGCGCGGTCGAACAGGATGGTTTCCTGCGGCAACCAGCTCAGCTGCGCGCCGGCGGCGGCCTTCAGGCTGATGTTGACTTGAGCCGCCGGCCCCTGCGCCCGGTAGACTTTTTCCGCCGCCGCCGTGGTCACCGCGAGGCTGGAGCCTTCACCGACCGCGATGTCGATATCGAAGCGGTCGCCGCCGGCAATGCCGCCCGCGGTGTTGACGAACATGGCCGAGAGGCCTTCCGCCTCGGGAGAAGGAAAGCGGACGCGCAGCGAGCCCGATTCATGCAACTGGCGGCGGCGGGTGACGCCGTCGACCTGGTGCACGTCGAACGTCACCGAGCCCTGCGCCCGGTTGGCCGCGAAGATCGCCGAGGCAGCACTGGTGGGTTCGGTCCGCATCCGCCCTCAAATCTTCGCACGGCCGTGGCCGGGCCGGCTTACAACGCCATCTGGCGGCTTATTTCAGCGGGGTCCATCGCGCTGCGTTCGCAGGCATATTTCACGGCACCCCGGTCCATCACGGCGAAATTGTCGCCGAGCTCGCAGGCAAAGTCGAGATATTGTTCGACCAGCACGATCGCCATGGTGCCGAGGCTGCGCAGGTAGGAGATGGCGCGGCCGATGTCCTTGATGATCGACGGCTGGATGCCTTCGGTCGGCTCGTCGAGCAGCAAGAGTTTCGGCCGCATCACCAGCGTCCGGCCGATCGCCAGTTGCTGTTGCTGGCCGCCGGACAGGTCGCCGCCGCGCCGGCCGAGCATCGAATTCAGCACCGGAAACAACGAAAATACGTCGTCGGGAATGTTGCGGTCGTCGCGCTTCAGCGGCCCGAAACCGGTCTTGAGGTTTTCCTCTACCGTCAGCAGCGGAAAGATCTCGCGGCCTTGCGGCACGAAGCCTATACCCTTGCGCGCCCGTTCATAGGGCTTGAGGCCCGTGATGTCGTCGCCGTTGAAGGTGATGGCGCCCGAGGCGATCGGATACTGGCCGACCATGGCGCGCAGCAGCGAGGTTTTGCCGACGCCGTTGCGGCCCAGCACGCAGGTAACCTTGCCGGGCTCGGCCGCGATCGAGACGCCGCGGAGCGCCTGGGCAGCACCATAATAGAGGCTGATGTTGTCGACTTTTAACATGTGGCGCCCTCATCGGGCGGATGGCGAGTAGCGAGTGGCGAATAGTGGAAGAAATCTACTATTCGCTATTCGCCATTCGCTACTCGCCCCCTCACCTTCCCAAATACACTTCGATCACGCGCTCGTTCGACGAAACCTGATCGATGGTCCCCTCGGCCAGCACGGACCCTTCGTGCAGGCAGGTCACCTTGACGCCGAGTTCGCGCACGAAGGTCATGTCGTGCTCGACCACCATGATGGTCTTGTCCTTGTTGATTTCCTTCAACAGCTCGGCGGTCTGGTGGGTCTCGACGTCGGTCATGCCGGCGACGGGCTCGTCGACCAGCAGCAGCTTGGGGTCCTGCGCCAGCAGCATGCCTATTTCCAGCCACTGCTTCTGGCCATGCGACAGGCTTCCGGCCAGCTTGTGGCGCGCGTCCTTCAGGCGGATGGTTTCCAGCACGCGTTCGATGCGTTCGGATTCGTCCCTGGTCTCGCGCCAGAACAGCGTGCCCTTCACGCTGTGATCGACATTGAGCGCCAGCAACAGATTGTCCTGGATGGTCTGGCTCTCGAATACCGTCGGCTTCTGAAATTTGCGGCCGATGCCGAGTTCGGCGATCCGGGTTTCGTCCAGCCGGGTCAGGTCGGTGATGCCGTCGAACAGCACCTCGCCCTGGTCCGGCTTGGTCTTGCCCGTGATGATGTCCATCATCGTGGTCTTGCCGGCGCCATTGGGGCCGATGATGGCGCGCATCTCGCCGGGCTCCAGCGTCAGCGACAGGTTGTTGATGGCGTGAAAGCCGTCGAACGAGACGTGCACGCCGTCAAGATAGAGCAGCGCGGAGGTGGCCCGGGTTTCCATGGCGTTCATCCGCTCACTCCGCCGGGTTCGGTTTGCCGGCGCTGACGCCGTCTTCGAGCGCGGCACTCTCTGCATTGGTCGCAATGCGCTGCGCCTTCCACGGCTCCCACCAGGCGTTGAAGGTGCCAATGATACCCTTCGGCAGCAGCAGCGTCACCAGGATGAACAACGCGCCCAGCATGAACAGCCAGTACGGCGCCAGCGGACCCGAGGTGAAGACGGTTTTGGCGTAATTGACCACGACGGCGCCGAGGGCTGCCCCGATCAGGGTGCCGCGCCCACCGACCGCGACCCAGATCACCGCCTCGATCGAATTGCCCGGCGCGAATTCGCCGGGGTTGATGATGCCGACCTGCGGCACATAGAGCGCGCCGGCGACGCCGGCCATGCAGGCCGACAGCGTGAACACGAACAGCTTGTAGGATTCGACGCGGTAGCCGAGAAACCGGGTACGGGATTCGGCGTCGCGCACCGCGATCAGCACCTTGCCGAGTTTCGAGGTGACCACCGCGCGGCAGATCAGGAAGGCAATGATCAGCGCCAGACAGCTCAGCAGGAGCAGCGCCGCCCTTGTGCCATCCGCCTGCACGTTAAATCCCAGAATGTCCTTGAAATCGGTCAGGCCGTTATTGCCGCCAAATCCAAAATCGTTGCGGAAGAACGCCAGCAGCAGCGCGTAGGTCATCGCCTGGGTAATGATCGAGAGATAGACGCCGGTGACGCGGGAGCGAAACGCCAGCCAGCCGAAGCAGAACGCCAGAAGCCCCGGCACCAGCAGCACCATCACGGCTGCGAACCAGAACATGTCGAAGCCGTACCAGTACCAGGGCAGCTGCGGATAGTTCAGGAACACCATGAAATCCGGCAGGATCGGATTGCCGTAGACGCCGCGGCTGCCGATCTGGCGCATCAGATACATGCCCATGGCGTAGCCGCCGAGCGCGAAGAACGCGCCGTGGCCGAGCGAGAGAATGCCGCAATAGCCCCAGATCAGATCGATCGACAGCGCCAGGATGGCGTAGCAGACATATTTGCCGAACAGCGCCACCAGATAGGTCGGCACCTGGAACATCGAGCCTGCCGGCAACAGCAGGTTGGACAGCGGGATCAGGATGCCGACCGCGGCGACCACCGCCAGGAATATGGTCGCGCTGCGATCCAGCGACCGCGTGAGTACATGCGGCATCATGGCTGCTTGCCTCTCCCGCTTGCGGGGGAGGTCGGCACGCTCGTCAGAGCGTGCCGGGTGGGGGAATTGCTTCCACCGGGCACCGGCGCTCGCGGAGAGACCCCCGCCCCGGCCCTCCCCCGCAAGCGGCAGAGGGAGCGCAGCGGCGATCCGCAGCAAACACTGAGTACAAAAAGCGGCATCATGCTTCCACCGCCCGGCCCTTCAGCGCGAACAGGCCGCGCGGGCGTTTCTGGATGAACAGAATGATCAGCACCAGGATCGCGATCTTGCCGAGCACGGCGCCGGCGACGGGCTCCAGGAACTTGTTGGCGATGCCGAGCGTGAAGGCGCCGACCAGGGTGCCCCAGAGATTACCGACGCCGCCGAACACCACGACCATGAAGGAGTCGATGATGTAGCTCTGGCCGAGGTTGGGGCTGACATTGTCGATCTGCGACAGCGCCACGCCGGCAATCCCGGCAATGCCGGAGCCGAGGCCGAAGGTCAGCGCATCGACCCGCGAGGTCGCGATTCCCATCGATGCCGCCATCCGGCGGTTTTGCGTGACCGCGCGCATCTCCAGCCCGAGCGCGGTATGGCGCAGCATGGCGAGCAGGATGGCGAACACCGCCATCGTGAAGCAGAGGATCCAGAGCCGGTTGTAGGTGATGGTGACTTGGCCCAGTTCGAACGCGCCGCTCATCCAGGAGGGGTTGCCGACCTCGCGGTTGGTCGGACCGAACATGGTGCGCACCGCCTGCTGCAGCACCAGTGACAGTCCCCAGGTCGCCAGCAGCGTCTCCAGCGGACGGCCATAGAGGAAGCGAATGATGCTGCGCTCGATCAGGATGCCGATCGCGCCGGCGACGATGAAGGCCAGCGGCACCGCCATCAGCAGCGAATAGTCGAATAAATGGGGGAAGCTGGTGCGGATGGTTTCCTGCACCACGAAGGTGACATAGGCCCCGATCATGACCATCTCGCCATGGGCCATGTTGATGACGCCCATCACGCCGAAGGTAATGGCGAGGCCAATGGCCGCGAGCAGTAGCACCGAGCCGAGCGACAGGCCGTACCAGGCGTTCTGCACCATCGACCACAGTGCGAGGCTGCGCTGAATCGCCGCCGTCGCGTTCGCCGCCGCGCTCACGATCGCAGCCGGCTGGTCCCCGGTCAGCCCGGTGAGCAGTGCCAGCGCTTCCTGGTCGCCGCGCGCCTTGATGCTGGCGATGGCCTCGAGCTTCTCGGCATCGGTGGCGTCGGGCTTGAACAGCAGGATGGCCGCCCGCGCCTCGGTAAAGGCCAGTTTGGCGGACTTGACGGTTTCTTTCTTCAGCGCCTCGTCAACCAGCGGGAGCATGGCTTCGTCATGGGTCTTGAACACCGACTGGGCGGCCTGGATCCGCTTGGCGGGATCTGACGACAGCAGCGTCAGTCCGCCCAGGGCGGCTTCGACGGTGCGGCGCAGGCGGTTATTGAGGCGAACGGCGGCCGCGCCCGCAGGCAGGCTCGCGACCGACTCGCCGGTGGCGACATCGACGATCTTGCCGTCGGGCTGGGTGAGATAAACCTTCTTGCCGTCGGGATCGGCCATCAGCCGGCCGTCCTGCAGCGCACTGATAATGGCAAAGGCGAGCTGATTGCCCGATGTGGCCACCGCGCCGATTGCTTCGTCGGTGTCGGAAAATTCGTCGTTGGCGAACTTGCCGACCGCATCCTCGAACGGACCCGCCAGCGCCGGCGATGCGACGGCGGCGATCAACAGAATCGAGAGGGCGAGCGCACGAAAACGATCAAGCACGTTGGCAAACACTGGAGGACCCCGGCCGGAGTAAGGAGAAGGCGGCATTGGCGCCGCCTTCTCCGGTAGCTCATATCAGGGAAGAGATCAGGAACCCTGACCGCCGCACTTGTTGGTCTTGGTGTTGTAGTTGCCGCACTTCTTGCCAACCCAGTCGCCGATCAGGTCCTTGGAGCCATCGAGCTCCTTCGACCATGCATCGCCGGCCACCAGGCCCGGGGTCTTCCACACCACGTCGAACTGGCCATTGGCTTTGATTTCGCCAATGAACACCGGCTTGGTGATGTGATGGTTC
>JBKJUA010000149.1:0-7788 GCA_046590305.1 Bradyrhizobium sp. | reverse complement strand
TCACTTCGCCGCCGTCACCACGATTTCCACGATATGCGGCGGTTCGAGTTCGACGCCGAGGCAGGCGCGCATCGGCGGATTTTTGCTGTCGACCCATTCGTCCCAGGCGCGGTTCATCTCGCTTTTGCGCTTCATGTCGCTGATATAGACGATCGCCGAAAGGATCTTGCTTTTGTCGGAGCCGCACAGCGCGAGGCTCTCGTCGATGCGGGCCAGCGCCTTCGCGGTCTGCTCGTACATCGAGGGAGACACCGGGTCGGGCGCCACCGCCACGGTCAGCACGAGGTCGTCGTGAACGACGGCGCGGCTGCGGGTCGATGTCAGGCCGGGGAAACGTGTGATCATGGTCAACTCCAGAGGAAGTAGTGTCCTACTTTACGAACGAGCGCGATGGCGCCACGTGCAGCGACCAGGCATCGACCTTGTCGCTGGCACGCGGATAGATCTCGGTGACGATGGGATCGTGCCCGGGGATGACACGGTCGGGATGGCCAGCCAGCCGATGCGCGATATCCCAGCCATCGAACATGTCACCGAGGTTGTAGATGATCGGAAACGGGCTGCGGCGATGCATGTTGGCGTAGTAATGCGAGGCGTCCGACGCCAGCACCACAGGACCGCGCGCGGTCTCGACCCGCACCACCTGCAGGCCGTCGGAATGGCCGCCGACACGATGCAGGGTCACGCCCGGCGCCACCTCGCCGTCGCCATTGTGGAAGGTGACGCGTTCATCGAAGACGTGACGCACCATCATGGTGACATGCTCCACCGAGAACGGATGCCGCAGCGTGCCCATGCACATGCAGCGCCCGGTGGCGTAGCTCATCTCGCGGTCCTGCAGATGAAACCGCGCCTTGGGAAAGCGGTCGAGATTGCCGGCATGGTCGTAATGCAGATGGGTAACGATGACATCCTTGATGGCATCGGCATCGACGCCGAACCGCGCCAGCGCATCGACCGGATTGAGCGTCAGCTTGCGGCCGCGCGCCTGCGCCTCCTCGGCATTGAAACCGGTGTCGACCAGGATGTCGCGGCCGCCACCGCGAATGAGCCAAACGAAGTAGTCGAGGTCCTGCGCCGTGGTCTCGTGCGGGTCCGGCTGCAGGTAATTCATGTGCGGGGTGCGCGGCGACATCGTGGCGTAGCGCAGGGCGTAGATCTCGTAGGCGTTTCCCATCGGTTGTGCTTCTTCTTTGTCTGGATTGTCCGATCCCAGGAGCTAAGCCACCGCCGCCAGGAAAGGTCAAACCGGACGGTGAGCCGCCGCAGCCAGCTTGCGCCGCTGCAACGCACCACGTACGGAACCCACACCGTTCCGTGGCCGGGGTCGATCACGACCGGCGTGGGATTTATTCCCCTGACACATCGCGGTTATTTGTCGCTGCTAACTTCGGCTCCGCAAACGGTTGACAGAGCGTGCCGGCCCGGTTTGATAATGCGGTTTCTGTAGAGTAAGGT
The DNA here is from genome assembly GCA_046590305.1 of Bradyrhizobium sp. Taxonomy (GTDB): domain Bacteria; phylum Pseudomonadota; class Alphaproteobacteria; order Rhizobiales; family Xanthobacteraceae; genus Bradyrhizobium. Next base: position 6,330 of record JBKJUA010000149.1, on the reverse strand, counting down.
CGCCGAGGCGCAAGCTGGTGTCGGCGCCTAATTGGCTGGACTGCTGTTTCATGAGAATCCGCCTCGCATTGCTGCTGATTTCGGTTTTGTCGGTGCTTCCGATTGTCCCGGCCGCCGCCGCCGCCGAACGGTTTGCGCTGGTCATCGGCAACGCCAAATATCCCGACGCCGAAGCGCCGCTCAAGGAGCCGATCAACGACGCCCGCGCCGTCGCCGACGAACTCAAGCGCGACGGCTTCAATGTCGAGATCGGCGAAAACCTGACCGGCGACGCGATGCGGCGCGCCTTTGACAAGCTTTACGGAAAGATCAAGCCCGGCTCGGTCGCGCTGGTGTTCTTCAGCGGGTTCGGCGTGCAGTCCGGCCGCCAGAGCTACATGATCCCGGTCGACGCCCAGATCTGGACCGAACCCGACGTTCGCCGTGACGGCTTCAGCCTGGAGACGGTGCTCGGCGAAATCAACAGCCGCGGCGCCGGCGTCAAGATCGCGCTGATCGACGCCTCAAGGCGTAACCCGTTCGAGCGCCGGTTCCGCAGCTTTTCCGCCGGCCTCGCGCCCGTGATCGCGCCGAACGGAACGCTGGTGATGTATTCGGCGGCGCTGTCTTCCGTGGTCAGCGACAATGGCGGCGACCGCAGCCTGTTCGTTAAGGAATTGCTCAAGGAAATTCGCGTTCCCGACCTGATGGCGGAGGAAACCCTGAACAAGACCCGGGTCGGCGTCACCCGCGCTTCCCGCGGCGAACAGGTGCCGTGGATTTCGTCCTCTCTGGCGGAGGATTTTTCCTTTATCCCGGGCGCCAAACCGGGCGGCCAGGGTCAGGTAGCGGCGGCGCCCCCGGTTGCTCCGCCGGCGACGCCCCCCGTGACACCCCCGCCGCTTCCCAAAGCGACGCCACAGGCCACCCAGCAACCGCCGCCCGCGCGCGTCGAACCCCCGCCGCTGCCGCGTGTCGAAACGCCGCCGCCGCCGAAACCGCCTGAAACCGTCGTCGCTCCACCCGAACCGGAAAAGACCGAGCCGCCGACCCTGCTGGCGCTGGCGGATGATCCGACCATCAAGAGCCTGACCGCCAAGCTCGCCGCCAATCCCGACGACGGCGGCGCGCTGTACCGGCGCGGCCAGGTCTATGCCAGCAAGGGCGCCTACAGCCTTGCCATCAAGGATTTCGACAATTCGCTGCGGCTGAATCCCAAGGACGTTGAAGCCCATAACAACCGCTGCTGGGCCCGCGCCGTGATCGGCGACCTGCAGGCCGCCCTGAAGGATTGCAACGAAGCGCTGCGGCTGCGTCCGAACTTCGTCGACGCCCTCGACAGCCGCGGTCTCGTGAACCTGAAGAGTGGGCAGACCAAGAATGCAATTGCTGATTTCGACGCCGCCCTCAAGATCAACCCGCGACTGACCTCGTCGCTATACGGACGCGGCCTCGCCAAGCAGCGCAACGGCTCGATTTCCGAGGGCGAACTGGACATCACCAACGCCAAGGCGATGGACCCGAATATTGTCAAGGAGTTCGCCAGTTACGGGGTACGCTAACGATTATTCGAGATGGGGGCCGGCACTGGCTGAACCCTTGGGCAGGCTGCAGAGACAAACCAAAGAAAGTAGCCGGGAAAGCGCCGGCCTGCGCCCAGGTTTATCCGGCGGCGTATTTGAGAATCGATTGGAACCGCGCGAGCAGCGCAGGAGGGACTGGCAATGGCAAAGATCTCTGGAAGGCAAAATCTGACCGCAATCCTTTCGATCGTGACGATCGGCGCCACGCTGTCGTTCGGAATGGCGGCCGTCGCCGCCGAGGACGTCACCGAGGATAAGATCCTGCGGGCGCTGGCGCCGCCGGCCAAGAAGCCGCTGACCCGGGGCCTGTCGGTCGGTCCGCAGCAGGCTGAACCGGTGATTTCCGCCGAGGAAGGACGCTTCGTCCAGAAGATCCGCGGCCGGCCCAGCCGCTCGCTCTCGGCCAGCGAGCGCGAGGAAATCGCCGTCATCGCCAAGGACAAGCCGAATATCGATCTGGAAATCACCTTCGACTACAACTCGGCCGATATCAGCGCCAAATCGCTCTCCGCGGTGCAGGCGCTCGGCAAGGCCCTCAGCAGTTCCGATCTGAAGGGCTCGACCTTCATCGTCGCCGGCCATACCGACGCCGCGGGCAGCGAAGGTTACAACCAGGACCTGTCGGAACGGCGCGCCGATTCGATCAAGCGCTATCTGACCGACAAGTACGGCATCGCCGGCGCGGACCTCGTGACCGTCGGATACGGCGAGAGCAAGCTCAAGGATGCGAGCCAGCCGCTGGCGGAAGCCAACCGCCGCGTGCAGGTTGTCAACATGGCCAACAAGACCACGGCATCCAAGCAATAGTCCCGCCCGAAGCGGATCGTGGCGCTGTGTAGCGTTTTCCATCACGGGCCTCCGTTCCGATCCCGTCGGAACGGAGGCCCGTTTGTTATCTTCTGTGTTTATTTGACGCATTTTCCCGGCGCGAGGCGGTATCCACTTCGCCGGAAAACGCTATAAGGAAGACGCTCAAGCGTTTTCACCCTTCCCATCCGACAGGTCTGGATTGATCCGGCGATGAAGCTCTCCGAATATCTCAAGCCTGCGATCGGAGTGGTCGTCGTCATCGCGGTGGGGGTGTATTACTGGCTCGGGCACCGTCCTCGGCCTGAGGAAAAGGAAATCCCGACCAAGGCGATGGTCCTCGTCACCAAGAGCACCAACGCCTGCTTCTCCGACCTGGTCCGGGTCACCGGCTTTATCGTGCCGCGCCGCGAAGCGGTGGTCGGCGTCGAGCAGGAGGGATCGAGGGTTTCCGAGGTGCTGGTGCGCGAAGGCGACATCGTCACCGACAATCAGGAACTGGCGCGGCTGACTCCGCCGCCGCAGCAGCCGGGGACGCGGCCCGGCCCGACCGTGCTGCGCGCGCCGGCCGCCGGCCTCATTACCGAAGTCAGGACCATTGCCGGCGCGCCCGCCTCGCCGCAGGCCGGCCCGATGTTCCGGATTTCAGTCAACAACGAAATCGAACTGGATGCCGAAGTGCCGGCGATCCACATGCTGAAGCTCAATCCGGGCGCCGGCGCGCGAATCAGCCGGGACAACGTGCCCGATTTGATCGGGCGCGTGCGGCTGGTCTCGCCGCAGATCGACCGCGCCACCCAGCTCGGTCATATCCGGATCTCGCTGACCAACAATCCGTCACTCAAGATCGGCATGTTTGCGCGCGCCAGCATCGACGCCAAGCGCAGTTGCGGCGTCGCCATCCCGCGCTCCGCCATTGACCATCTGACCATTCAGGTGGTCAAAGGAAACGTCGTCGAGACGCGCAAGGTGAAGGTCGGACTGGTGTCCGACACATCAACGGAAATCCTCGAGGGCCTCGACGTCGGCGAAATCGTCGTCGCCGACGCGGGCACCTCGCTGCATGACGGCGATCAGATCAAGATCATGTTCGCCGAGGAACTAGATCGAACGCGGGTGCGCTGATGGCTCTCAATATCTCGGCCTGGTCGATCCGAAACCCGCTTCCGTCGATCGTCTTCTCCATCATCCTTTTGGTACTGGGCTGGGTCAGCTTCACCAAGCTCGCGGTGACACGGCTGCCGAGCGCCGACATCCCGGTGATCTCGGTCGCGGTCTCGCAGTTCGGCGCGGCTCCCGCCGAACTGGAATCGCAGGTCACCAAGACGATCGAGGACGGCGTCTCCGGCGTCGAGGGCGTGCGGCATATTTCGTCGTCGATCACCGACGGGTTGTCGCTGACCACGATCCAGTTCGCGCTGGAGACCAATACCGACCGGGCGCTGAACGACGTCAAGGACGCCATCACCCGGGTGCGTTCCAACCTGCCGCAGAACGTCAACGAGCCGCTGATCCAGCGCGTCGACGTGATCGGCCTGCCGATCGTTACCTATGCCGCGATTTCGCCCGGCAAGACGCCCGAGCAGCTGTCCTATTTCGTCGACGACGTCGTCAAGCGCGCGCTGCAGGGCGTGCGCGGCGTCGCCCAGGTCGAGCGCATCGGCGGTGTCGAGCGCGAAATCCTGGTGTCGCTGGATCCCGACCGGCTGCAGGCCGCGGGGCTCACCGCGGTCAATGTCAGCCAGATCCTGCGCGGCACCAATGTCGACCTCGCCGGCGGCCGCGCCGAGATCGGCAAGAACGATCAGGCGATCCGCACGCTGGCAGGCGCCAAGACCCTGAACGAACTGGCCGGCACCATGATCCCGCTGTTCGGCGGCGGCGAGGTTCGTCTCGACGATCTCGGCACCGTCACCGACACCATCGCCGACCGCCGCACCTTCGCGCGCCTGAACGGCGAGCCGGTGGTGGCGCTCGGCATCAAGCGTTCCAAGGGCGCCAGCGACGTGGTGGTCGCCGCCGCCGTGCAGAAGCGCATCGAGGCGCTGAAAACCTCCTATCCCGACGTCGACCTCAAGCTGATCGACACCTCGGTGGACTTCACCAAGGGCAATTACGAAGCCGCGATTTCGACCTTGTTCGAAGGCGCCATCCTCGCCGTCATCGTCGTGCTCTTGTTCCTGCGCGACATCCGCGCCACCATCATCGTTGCGGTCTCGTTGCCGCTGTCGATCTTCCCGGCGTTCTGGGCGATGGACATGCTCGGATTCTCGCTGAACCTGGTCAGCTTCCTCGCCATCACGCTGTCGACGGGCATCCTGGTCGACGACGCCATCGTCGAGATAGAAAACATCGTGCGACACATGCGAATGGGCAAGTCGCCCTATCGCGCCTCGCTGGAAGCCGCCGACGAGATCGGCCTCGCCGTGATCGCGATCTCGCTGACCATCATCGCGATCTTCGCGCCGGCAAGCTTCATGTCTGGCATCGCCGGACAATTCTTCAAGCAGTTCGGCATCACGGTGTCGGTGCAGGTGTTCTTCTCGCTGCTGGCCGCCCGCTTCGTCACGCCGGTGCTGGCCGCCTACTTCCTGAAGGACCATCCGCACGAAGACCCGCCGCCGGGACGCATCCTGAAGGCCTATACCAAGCTCGTGACCTGGTCGGTGAAACACTATTTCATCACCGTACTGGCCGGCTTCGGCACCCTCGCCGTCTCGGTCTGGAGCATCACGCTGCTGCCGCAGGGCTTCCTGCCGGCGCAGGACACCGCGCGCTCGCTGCTGGCGATGGAGCTGCCGCCGGGCTCGCAGCTCGCCTATACCGAGAAGGTCACCGAGGAGATCGTGGCGCGGCTGCGCAAGCGGCCCGAGATCAGGAGCGTATTCGTCGACGGCGGACGCGTGCCGCCGGGCATCTTCGAGGTGCGCCGCGCCGCGCTGATCATCAATTACACGCCAAAAGGCGACCGCAAGATCACCCAGCGCGAGTTGGAGCTGGCGATTTCAGGCGATCTCGAAAACGTCCCCGACATCCGTTTCTGGTTCCTCGACGAAAATGGCCTGCGCGCGATCTCGCTGGTCGTCACCGGCATCGACAGCAACATCGTCGGCAATGTCGCCAGCGAGCTGGCGACGCAGATGAAGCGAATTCCGATCATCTCCAATGTAATCTCCGAAACCTCGCTCGACCGGCCGGAGCTTCGCATTCAGCCGCGGGCGGAACTGGCGGCACGGCTCGGCGTCTCCACCGAGAGCCTGTCGCAGACCATCCGCGTCGCCACCATCGGCGACGTCGGCCCGGCGCTGGCGAAATTCGACGCCGGCGGCCGGCTGGTGCCGATCAGGGTCCAGCTCGAGGATGGCGCGCGCGGCGACCTGCGGATCCTGGAGCAGTTGCGGGTGCCGCTCGGCCAGCGCGGCGAAAAGGGCGGCGTGCCGCTGTCCGTCGTTGCCGACATCAAACTCGACCAGGGCCCGACCAGCATCAACCACTATGACCGGGAACGTCAGGCCACGGTAGCCGCCGACCTCGTCGGCTCCGCCGCGCTCGGCGACGCCACCAAATTGATCTACGAACTGCCGGTCATGAAGAGCCTGCCCAAGGGCGTTAAGGTCAGCCCCTCGGGCGACGCCGAGAGCCTGGCCGAACTGTCGGAAGGTTTCGCCACTGCGATCACCACCGGCCTGATGATGGTCTATGCGGTGCTGGTACTGCTGTTCGGCACCTTCCTGCAGCCGATCACCATCCTGTTCTCGCTGCCGCTCTCGATCGGCGGCGCCATCGCGGCGCTGATGTTGACCGGCAAGCAGCTGACGACTCCGGTATGGATCGGCATCCTGATGCTGATGGGCATCGTCACCAAGAACGCCATCATGCTGGTGGAATTCGCGGTCGAATCGATCCGCGAGGGCACGCCGCGCGATGTGGCGATGATCGACGCCGGCATCAAGCGCGCGCG
>JBKJUA010000008.1:0-6879 GCA_046590305.1 Bradyrhizobium sp. | reverse complement strand
ATCCGGACCTCGTTAGGGCTGCTTCCTTCCGGACCTGACCCGGTTGGCGAGTGGCTCGTCCACCGCCAATCTCCCGGTCCTTATTTGGGGCCAAAAGCCCCGGAAAGCAAGCGGGGCGAGCTTGGGTTTGAGGCGTCGGAACGCCCAAATTCGTCATGGCCGGGCTTGTCCCGGCCATCCACGTCTTTCTTTCCAACCCACCCGAAAAAGACGTGGATGCCCGGCATAAAGCCGGGCATGACGGGTGTTGTTTGCGGCGGCCGTCTCTGCGACGCTGCCGGCCTGTTCGAGAACCCACATGCCTTCTGACGCTCCCGCCTGGTCGCTGCATTCCCAGCTCAAGAAAGACACCATCGACATCGGCGACCTGCCGCTTTGCAAGGTGCTGGTGATCAAGGACGCGCATTACCCCTGGCTGCTGCTGGTGCCGCGCCGGGCCGACGCCGTCGAGATCATCGACCTCGACGAGGTCGAGCAGGCGCAATTGATGACGGAAACCTCCCGCGTCGCCCGCGCCCTCAAGGAGATCTCGAAATGCGACAAGCTGAATATCGCAGCGCTGGGCAATGTGGTGCCGCAGCTGCACGTCCATGTCATCGCGCGCCGCACCGGCGACGCCGCCTGGCCGCGTCCGGTCTGGGGAGTGATGCCGCCGCTCGCGCATGACGCGGAAGAAGTCCAGAATTTCATCAGCGCGCTTCGTCGCAAGATTTGGCTTGGTTGAACTCATGACCGCATTCGATTCCTTTCCGCTCGGCCGTCCCGCTTTCGTCACCAACATTCTCGATCGCGCCGCGCATCTGCGCGGCAGTGACGAGAAACTGTTCGCGCTGGAGGGGCACCGCGACGCCCGCGCCTATGTGGTGCATCGCGATTCGCTGGTCGTGAAACAGGATGCCGGTGGCCCCCGCGTGCTGCTCACGATCGACGAGGCGCTGAAATTCGGAGCCAACCCCGGCACCATCTTTCTCGGCCTGCGCGACGGCGCTGCGGTGTTCGGCATGGGGATCTCGGCGGCATCGGTTGAAAAGCTGCTGACCCGCGACGACGTCGCCGTCACCGAACTGCGCGGCATGGCGATGCAGGGCGTGGTGCCGCCCGAACAGCTCTCGGCGATCGCGATGGCGAAATCGATGGTGAGCTGGCATCAGCGCCACGGCTTCTGCGCCAATTGCGGCACCCGCACCGGGATGAAGGAAGGCGGCTGGAAGCGCGACTGCCCGAGTTGCAAGGCCGAGCATTTTCCGCGCACCGACCCGGTCGTGATCATGCTGGTAACCTCGGGCGACAAATGCCTGCTGGGACGGCAGAAGCAGTTTCCCGCCGGCATGTGGTCGTGTCTGGCGGGCTTCGTCGAAGCCGCCGAAACCATCGAGGACGCGGTCCGCCGCGAGATTCTCGAGGAATCCGGAATTCGCTGCACCGACGTCCATTACTATATGACGCAGCCTTGGCCCTATCCGTCATCCCTGATGATCGGCTGCACCGCGCGCGCCACCAACGAAGACATCATCGTCGACCATATGGAACTCGAGGATGCCCGCTGGTTTACCCGCGCCGAGGCGACCCTGATGATCAAAAGGGAACATCCCGACGGCCTCGCCGGCCCGCATCCGTTTGCGATTGCCCATCATTTGCTGGGGCGCTGGCTTCATGAGGGCCCGGATACAGACGCATAACGTGGAACACGCCATGGTTCCATCCATTAACCCGGGACCCAGGTTCCAGCAGAATGCGGAGCCGCTATGACGGATTCCCGCATGAATTTTCACACTGCGGCGCCAAAAATCCCGCCGCGCGTCCTTTGCATCGGCATGCCGGTGCGCGACCTCACGTTCCGCGTCAGCGGTGTTCCGGGGCGCGGCTCCAAGGAGAATGCCACACATTTCGACGAGATCTGCGGCGGCAACGCGCTCAACGCCGCGATCGGAATTGTCCGCCTGGGCGGACGCGCTTCGATCTGCGGTCCGATGGGTGATGCCCGCGAAGCATCGGGCCGCTTCATCTTCGAAAAGCTCGCGTATGAGGGAATCGAAACCAGGCACATCATCCACATGCAGGGACTGGTGACGCCAATCTCAGCCGTCATGGTCGATCCCAGCGGCGAGCGTACCATCGTGACCTTCCGGGATCCGGAACTGTGGAAAGTGCGGCTGCCCAGCGCCGAGACGCTGCTGGAGGATTGCGCCGCCATCCTCACCGAGAGCCGCGCCGCGGAATTCTGCACCGATCTGTGCGCCGAAGCGCGCCGGCGCGGCATACCCGTGATCGTGGACGTCGATCGCGCGATGTCTCTGCGCGAAGGACTGCTGAATGCATCTTCCCATCTGGTATTCTCGAGCGAGCCGCTGCAGGAGACCGCCGGCGTCGCTGACGATGGCCAGGCGCTGCAGAAGATCGCAAAGCTGACGCCATCATTCCTGGCGGGGACGCGCGGGGCGAAAGGCACGATCTGGCTCGACGAGCAGGGACATCTGCAGGAGACGCCGGCCTTCCCGGTCCACACCGTGGACACGCTGGGCGCCGGCGACGTCTTCCATGGCGCGTTCGCGCTCGCGATCACTGAAAATCAGGAACTTCGGCAAGCGCTGCGGTTCGCTTCGGCAGCCGCGGCGCTGAAATGCACCCGCCATGGCGGCGCCTTTGCGGCGCCGCAACGCGTTGAAGTAGAACAGCTTTTGAGCCAGGGCCACCAGCCTGCCGCCCCGGCGCAGGGCGAGCACTAGCGGGCTTGTCTTAGAAGATTTTTCTCTATATGAGGGTAATCAGCGTCCCATATGGAACAAAGTTCTTCTCATGACCGATGTCGCTCTTCAGATTAACGAACCCAACCGCCGCCTCGACGCCATCGACCGCAAGATCCTGACCGTGCTGCAGGAAGACGCCTCGCTCTCGGTCGCCGAGATCGGCGACCGAGTCGGCCTGTCGTCGACGCCGTGCTGGAAGCGGATCCAGCGGCTGGAGGCCGACGGGGTCATCCTGCGCCGGGTCGCGCTGGTCGACCAGAACAAGATCGGGCTCGGCATCACGGTGTTCGTTTCGGTCGAGAGCGCCGATCATTCCGAGGCCTGGCTCAAGACCTTTGCCAGCGCCGTCAGCGCGATGCCGGAGGTGATGGAGTTCTATCGCATGGCCGGCGACGTCGACTACATGCTGCGCGTCGTGGTCGCGGACATGGCGAGCTATGATGTGTTCTACAAGAAATTGATCGGCGCAGTATCGCTGAAGAACGTCACCTCGCGCTTTGCGATGGAGAAGATCAAATCGGTGACGGCGCTGCCGGTGCCGGCGCTGGCCTGACAGGCATCCTCCGTAGTTCTCCCCAGGCGTGTTCATCCGAAATTAGCTTTGTCGCGCTAACCAGTCCGAATGGGCCCGGACCGGAATATCATCACGTCTCGCTGGCCGGTCTGGTTCAACGCCACAGCTTTGCTGCTTGCCAGCGTTATCGCCATCGCGGCGCTCTCGCTCCAAGCTCGCCCCGGCGCCGAAGTTGTTGCCGTCGCCTTTCCACCATGGTGGGGCACCCAGCAAACTTTCGCGGCCACAGCCTCCGCTGACGCCGCCATCGTCCGCACGACCGCCCTTGCCGCCATTCTCGTCGTCAGGCCGAGCGAATCAGGAAGGCCTGAGCCGCCTGCGCCAAGCTGGCGCGTGGCTGACGATCGATCCACAGGCCATTGCTGCCTGCTTCAACACTCCCGCCAATGACATCTGAGAAGGAAATCCGAGCATGAATATCGGGAGCAAGGATCTCGACGCGTTGCGCGAAACCGCCAGCAAGGCGCTGATCGCGCTGCTCTGGCTGCATGTTCCGATTGCGATGGCCGTCGGCATGGCGCGCGGCGCCTGGCTGATGCCGACCTTTCTCACGGCCGCCTTCGCCGCCGCGGCGACGTTGTCGTGGCGCGCCGCAGGCAACGGGCTTTCGACCAGCCTCGTAGTCGCCGTCGCGTTGATGGGCGGGGTTTCGGTGTTTACCTGGGAACTCGCAGGGCATCCCTGGCAGATCGACATGCACATGTATTTCTTCGCGGCGCTGGCTTGCCTCGTCGCCTATTGCGACGTCAGGCCGATCCTCGCCGGAACGATTGCCGTAGCCCTGCATCATCTGGCGCTGAATTTCATCATTCCGGCGGCGATCTTCCCGGGCGGCGCCGACTTTGGCCGCGTGGTGCTTCACGCCGGCATTCTCATTCTCGAAGCCGCTGTGCTGGTCCTGGTTGCCTATCAGCTGGAGCGGCTGTTCATGACGACGGCGCAGAAGACCGCCGAAGTTGAAGCCGCAAACGCCACCGAGGCCCGGGCCATCGCCGAGCGCGACCAGGCCGAACATCAGTCAAGGCTGGAGCGCGACGCCGCCATGCGCCGGCTCGCCACCGAGTTCGAAAACAAGATCGGCCATATCGTTGAAGCCGTCGCCATCGCCGCCCGCGAAATGCAGGGCATGTCTTCGTCGATGAGCAACAGCAGCGGGGACGCCGCGCGACAGACCGCGGCAGCCGCCGCCGCATCGACGCAGGCCTCGCTCAATGTCGGAACCGTGGCCTCGGCGGCCGAGCAATTGACCGCCTCGATCAGCGAGATTGCACAGCAGGCGACGCGCTCCGCCACCGTCACCGGAAAGGCGGCCGACGAGGCCCGCCGCACCAATGCCGTGGTCGAGGGCCTCGCCGCGGGGACCCAGAAGATCGGCGAAGTCGTGACCCTGATCCAATCCATCGCCAGCCAGACCAACCTGCTGGCCCTGAATGCCACGATCGAAGCCGCACGCGCCGGAGAGCACGGCCGCGGGTTTGCGGTGGTAGCCAGCGAAGTCAAGGCACTGGCCAATCAGACCGCACAGGCGACCGAAGAAATCTCGTCGCAGATCCAGAGCATCCAGGCAGCGACCGGCGAAGCCGTCAGCGCGATCCAGGCAATCGGCGGCACCATCGCCGAAATCAACGAAATCTCCAATGCCATCGCGACCGCGGTCGAACAACAGGGTTTGGCGACGCGCGAGATCTCCGGCAACGTGCAACAGGCGGTGAACGGCACCCGTGAGGTCAACGAAAACATCGTCGGCGTCGCCGAGGCTTCCAGCGATCTCGGCAGTTCGGCCTCAAAACTGCTGGACGCCGCGACGGGGCTGTCGTCGCAATCCGATCGGCTGAAGTTCGAGGTCGGCAGCTTCCTGGGGTCGGTGCGCGCGGCGTGACAAAGAAAGCTCCCTGGCCCCGCTCTTGCGGGGAGAGGGTTGGGGTGAGGGGCCGCTTCAGCGAGCGCGACTCGCGGATAGTCCCCCTCACCCGGCGCTACGCGCCGACCTCTCCCCGCAAGCGGAGGTGAAGAAACTCAAATCGTCTGATTATACGCGCCGACCTCGGGGTGCTTCCGCAACGCCACGTTCATCGCCTCGAACAGATCGTGCATGCGCTGCTCGCTGACCGGGCTCTCGACCACGACCACCAGTTCCGGCTTGTTGGATGACGCCCGCACCAGGCCCCAGCTACCGTCCTCGACGGTGACGCGCACGCCGTTGACGGTGACAAGGTCGCGGATCTTTTGCCCCGCTACCTTCTCGCCCTTCTTCTGCATCGCCTCGAAATGCGTCACCACGGCATCGACCACGCCGTATTTGGTTTCGTCGGCGCAATGCGGCGACATCGTCGGCGACGACCAGGTTTTCGGCAGCGCGTCCTTCAGATCCGCCATCGACTTTCCGGGCGCGCGATCCAGCATCTCGCAGATCGCGATCGCCGAGATCAGGCCGTCGTCATAGCCGCGGCCGAGCGGCGCATTGAAGAAGAAGTGGCCGGATTTCTCGAAGCCGGCCAGCGCCCCCAACTCGTTGGTACGGCGCTTCATGTAGGAGTGACCGGTCTTCCAATAGGTGACTTTTGCACCCTGCTGTTGCAGCACCGGGTCCGTCACAAAAAGGCCGGTGGATTTCACGTCGACAACGAACTGCGCATTCGCTGTCACCGCCGACATGTCCCGCGCCAGCATCACCCCGACCTTGTCGGCAAAGATTTCCTCGCCGGTATTGTCGACCACGCCGCAGCGGTCGCCGTCGCCGTCGAAACCGAGGCCGACATCGGCCTTGTGCGCCAGCACGGCATCGCGGATGGCGTGTAGCATCTCCATGTCTTCGGGATTCGGATTGTATTTCGGGAAGGTGTGGTCGAGTTCGGTGTCGAGCGGCACCACCTCGCAGCCGATCGCCTGCATCACCTGCGGCGCGAACGCGCCCGCGGTGCCGTTGCCGCAGGCGACCACGACTTTCAGCTTGCGCTTCAGTTTTGCCCGCCTGGTGAGGTCGGCGATGTAGCGGGCCGGAAAATTCTCGTGAAACTGATAGGAGCCGGCGGCCTTGTTGTTGAATTCGGCGTTCAGCACGATCTGCTTCAGCCGGGTCATCTCGTCCGGCCCAAATGTCATGGGACGGTTGGCGCCCATCTTGACGCCGGTCCAGCCATTGTCGTTGTGCGACGCCGTCACCATCGCGACACAGGGCACGTCGAGGTCGAATTGCGCGAAATACGCCATCGGCGTCATGCACAGTCCGATATCGTGCACCTTGCAGCCGGAGGCCAGCAGCCCCGAAATCAGCGCATATTTGATCGAGGCGGAATAGCCGCGAAAATCATGTCCGGTGACGACCTCCTGCTTGACGCCGAGCTCCGCGATCAGCGCGCCGAGCCCCATGCCCAGCGCCTGAATGCCCATCAGGTTGATTTCCTTGCCGAACAGCCAGCGCGCGTCATATTCGCGAAACCCGGTCGCCTTCACCATCGGCTCGGATTCATAGGCATAGGTATTCGGAACCAGCGCGGGTTTCGGCTTCGGAAACATTCAGACCTCCCAATTAAACGCAACAAAGTTCGCAGCCATAAC
>JBKJUA010000111.1:0-5887 GCA_046590305.1 Bradyrhizobium sp. | reverse complement strand
AACAGGCCGACCTCGACAGTATCGGCCTGATGCGCGCCCGCATCGGGGCCGTTGCCTGATCCTGATCCCGGCCGCCTTTGCCGACACACCACCAGCCCGGGCCGTAAGGTCCGGGTTTGTCTTTTTGGATGTCCACAGGCCGTCATCGGCGACTTGGTGGCTACGTCAGGCGCAGGGTATGGTACGACATGTCAGGACCGCCGCTCCGGTGGCTTGGGAGCGATAGGGCTTCGGGAATTTTGGGGACGTTGAATGCTGACGCCAGCTGAGCTGGTCTGGCTGCTTGCCGCGGTGGCGAAGGGGGATGAGGCCGCTTTCGAGCGCCTGTATGCCGCCACGCGCGCGAAACTCTTCGGCGTGGTCCTGCGTATCTTGAGGCGACAGGATCTCGCGGAGGAGGTCATTCAGGAGGCTTACGTCAAGATCTGGAACAGCGCCGGGCAGTTCAATCCTGGCCTGTCGTCGCCGATCACGTGGATGGCGTCGATCGCCCGCAACCGGGCCATCGATGTCGTGCGCAAGCGAACCGAGACGTCGATCGAGGAGGAGCCGTCGGCCATGGAAGTGGCCGCCGACAGTCCGGATCCGCTGGCGCGCCGGGAAATGACGGAAGAGTTGAAGCGGCTTCTGGAGTGCGTCGGCCGCCTTGAGCCCGACCGGCAAAAGCTGGTGCTGCTGGCCTATTACAATGGCTGGAGCCGCGAGCAGCTGGCAGTGAAATTCGAGACACCGGTGAATACGGTGAAGACATGGCTGCGCCGCAGCATGATGGATATCCGGGAGTGTCTTGGAGTCTGATGGCCTATAGCGAAGACCATATCGCGCTCGCCGCGGAATACGCACTCGGCACCCTCGATGCCGAGGAGCGCGCGCAGGTCGAGACCATGATGTCGGTGGACAAGGAGTTCACCGCGATGGTCGAGGCGTGGCAGCAGAAGCTGGGCGTCCTCAACCAGATGGTCGGATCGGTGGAGCCGAGGCCTGAGATCTGGGACCGGATCAAGACCGCGATCGGACATTCCGAGCCGCAAGCGCCGCTGCTGCTTCCCGACGCGCCGCCGCCGCCGCTGGCTACCGACGTCAGCGAAGCCGTGGCACCGGTCGATACCTCCAACGTCATCCAGTTGTCCGCCCGGGCCAAACGCTGGCGCAATGTGGCGACGTTGACGACGGCGATTGCAGCGGCCCTGGTCGCGATGATCGCCACCCAGCTCTATGCGCCGGACCGGCTTCCCGATGGGCTTCGCCCGAAGGTGCGCACCCAGGTTGTCGAGGTGAAGACCACGGTCACCCCGCCACCGTCGGGCCAGTTCGTCGCGCTTCTGCAGAAGGACAGCACGTCGCCCGCCTTCATCCTCACGGTTGACGGCGCCAGCAAGAATTTCACCGTGCGCCGGGTGGGCGCCACGCCCGAGCCCGGCAAGAGCTTTGAGCTGTGGCTGGTCTCCGACAAGCTGCCAGGTGCGCGTTCGCTCGGCGTGATCGGCGGCAACGATTTCACCACGCGGCCGGCGCTGACGGCCTATGACACTGACACGGTGAACAAGGCGACCTATGCCGTGACGCTCGAGCCGGAAGGCGGTTCGCCGACCGGCGTCGCCACCGGGCCGATCGTGTTTACCGGCAAGTTGATCGAAGCCGTGCCGCCGGCGGCTGCTGCGCCGGCGCGCTAGACCATCCACCTCGGGCGTTTCAAACGCCCCGCTCGTGGCGCTGCCGGATGATCGTTTTCGTCTCTTCGGCGGCGATACCGTGCCGCTGCCGGCGATCGATCAGGCGCATTACCGGAGTGACGGTCACGCCATGCAATACGATCGAGATGAGTATGATGAGCGCGACCGTGCTCCAGACCACATCGACGCTATCGAACCCCTCCTTTTGGAGCGCGTATGCCAGATAGTAAATCGATCCCAATCCGCGGATCCCGAAGAAACTGATGACGGCACGCTCGGTCGGCGGACAAACGGTGCCAGCGAGGCAAAGCCAGCCTGCCAGGGGGCGCACGACAAAAATGGCGAGCAAGGCGTAACCGAGAGAACTCCAGGTCAGTGCATCCAGAAGCCCTCCGCTGGTAATGGCGCCTCCGAACAGAACGAGCAGGATCATCATCAGCAGACGTTCGAGCTGTTCTGAAAAATCATGCAGCGTTTGATGATACCGGTGATTTCGCTCTGTAGCCCGCAGAGCCAGCCCGGCTACAAAAACCGAGAGGAAGCCGTATCCATGCAGAGCTTCTGCGACGCCGTAAACGGCAACCGTTATTCCAAGTGCAACAAATCCATCGCCGGTTCGCGATAGTTTGGCCCGGTTCGGCATTCGGAAGACCAGCCACCCCAAGGCGACACCAAGCAGAACGCCGACGCCGACGCCAACAGTCAAACGCCAGATCACTTCGATGCTCAGCCAGCGAAGAAGCCAGGGTTCGCCTGTGCGCCCCGCTTCGGCTATCGCGATGGCGCACATGATGAAGGGGAATGCCAGACCATCGTTCAAACCGGCTTCGGATGTAAGTGCAAATCGTGTGTCGTCTTCCTCTCCGGATTTTGGAGGACCGACTTGCACATCGCTTGCGAGTACTGGATCCGTCGGAGCAAGGGCAGCAGCCATCACCAAAGCTGTTGCTGCGCCCAGGCCCAGTATCGCATAACCGAGCCATGCAAGCGCCAAAATCGTCACGGGCATGGCGATGGCCAGCAGGCGCCATGTCACCATCCACGACAGCCATCCGATCCTGCGATCGATCTTGAGAGCCGCTCCCATCAGCGAGATGATGATGACCAGTTCCGTCAACCGCTCGACGACGGGCAGTTTGCCACTGGGATGCGGGACGGAGATATCCAGCGGAAGAGCGAAAACAGCAAGCCCGATGGCCACACAAAAAATCGGAAGCGACAGCGGCGCTTCACTCAGAACCATCGGCAACCAGGCAGTCATGAGGACCAGGGCGCCGAAACCGATCAGCAGCAAAATGTAAGCTTCCGGCAAGCGTTGCTCCGTGCTCAATGAATGCGGTTGTTTGGTTTCTCCGCTTATTGGCGCAGCCGCGGAATGTTCGCCTCGACAATGCACGACTCGGATTTTTCGTTCCGCGTCAGGAACCGCGAGCGGGCTCGGTGTTATCCAGGTGTCTCGTTAGACTGGAGGGACGGATCTACTCCTTCCAGAAGGGCTCCCTTACCGGGGGCCTTTTGTTTTTGCGGTCAATGGAGAACGAAAATGGAAATCAACGAGCATATGGAAGTCATCGGGGCTGACGGGGTGCATGTGTGGACAAGGTCGAAGGCGGTCGGATCAAGCTGACGAAAAAGGACAGCGGCGAGGGTTCTCACAAGGGCCATCACCACTTCATCGCCAAAAGCCTGGTTGCCGGCATCGAAGGCAACAAGGTCAGACTCTCCGCAAATGCGGATGTCGCGGGTGACGAACGGAGTTGCACGGCGACGGGGGAAGATCCCGCTCCCCGCCAAGACCCTCTTTTATCGTCCCCGACGCGCGCAATTGGCGCCAAGGGGCGCGAGGCGCGTTCGGATGGGGAAACGCAGCCGCGACCGCGCCCCCACAAAAAAAGAAAACGCCCGTGGGGAGCGGGCGTTTTCGGTAGTCGACTTGGGGGTCGTTGGGGTCGTCTATTATCCACGAGGCGACTTTGGGGGGATGCTAAAGAGCCGCGTGAATTCCTTGAATTTCGTCAGCGTACCGTCGAGGTCTCCGCGCTGGTGATCGCCACCGGCTTGCCGGCCTTGAGAACGCGCGCCGTCTGGGTGTATCCCTCGTCCGAAGCAGTGGTGCGAGCCGAGATGCCGAAGCCCGCCACCGCGATACCAACAACAAGCGCCACGACCACGATCTTCAGGTGGGTCGAGCGGTCTGCGCTGTAAATCGAATGGTTCATTGGAAGCTCCTGCCGCCTTACCTGTCTTACGGATTGGTGTGGTGCATCCGCCGACCGGTTCAACATCTCATGCTGACAAACGTAGGGATTCGGCTTTAAGTTCCTAAGGGGCGATCACAAGGCAGTGAAAGGAGTTGAAATCCCGCGACTGGAATTGGGCGTGGGATAAGAGAAGCTAGAAATAATACAATAAATTCAGAAGTTTATGAATTTTCGGCCGTCCAAGCGCGCGACTGCGTAGCTCAGGCAAATGCCGACAAATCATTTGCCTGTGGCGGAAATGCCCAGCCGCCGCAGCCGTAGCCCGGTCAGACGCTGCCAACCGTCTTCAGCCGCGCCCGGGGATGGATTTCCGCCTGCGACAGCACCGTGGTTTGCGCGCGGAACCGTTCCACCAGCGAACGCACGAACGGCCGGATCGCCGCCGAGGTCACCAGCACCGGCGCCTCGCCTTCGCGGGCGGCCTGTTCGAAGCGGTCGCGCACCACCGTCATGAATTCCGACAGCTTTGACGGCTGCATCGCCAGTTGGCGTTCCTCGCCGGCGCCGACCAGCGATTCGGCGAAGGCCTGTTCCCATTTCGCCGACAGCGCGATCAGCGGCAGATAGCCGTTGTGCGAGGTGTTTTGCGCGCAGATCTGCCGCGCCAGCCGGGCGCGAACATGCTCGACCATGGTCGCCGGGTTGCGCGAGAACGCCAGCGCGTCGGCGATGCCCTCCAGAATGGTGGAGAGATCGCGGATCGAGATCCGCTCGGCCAGCAGCAATTGCAGCACGCGCTGGATGCCGGACACCGTGACCAGCGCCGGCGTGATGTCCTTGACCAGTTCGCCCTGTTCCTTCGGCAGGTCCTTCAGCAGTTTCTGCACCTCGCCATAGGACAACAGGTCCGACATGTTGGTCTTGAGCAGCTCGGTGAGGTGGGTCGACAGCACGGTCGCGGCGTCGACCACGGTATAGCCCTTCAGCGAGGCCTCTTCCTTCAGGGTGGCGTCGACCCAGGTCGCCGGCAGGCCGAAGGTCGGCTCGATGGTGTGGATGCCCGGGATGCCCACCTGATTGCCGGCGGGGTCCATGACCATGAAACTGTTCGGCCAGATCTTGCCGGTGCCGGCGTCGACTTCCTTGATCTTGATGATGTAGGTGTTGGCCTCCAGCTGCACATTGTCGAGAATCCGCACGGCCGGCATCACAAAGCCCATTTCGACCGCGAGCGATCGGCGCAGAGCCTTGATCTGTTCGGTCAGCCGGTCGGTGCCGTCGGGGCCGTTGACCAGCGGCAGCAGCGCGTAGCCGAGTTCGATCTTGAGATCGTCGATCTTCAGCGAGTTGGCGATCGGTTCTTCCGCGCCGGCGGCCGCCGCGGCCGCGGCGGCATCCGGGGCAGCCGCTGCAACGGCTTCGGCTTCGGTGTTGGCCTCATTGCGTTTGCGCGCTGTCACCGCCAGATAGGCCGCGCCGCCCCCGAGCGCGAGGAAGGGCAGCATCGGAACGCCCGGCAGCATCCCCAGCACCAGCATGACGCCGGCCGACATGCCGAGTGCCTGCGGATAGCCCGACAGCTGCTTCATCAGCGCCTTGTCGGCCGCGCCGCTGACGCCCGCCTTCGAAACCAGCAGGCCCGCCGCGGTCGACACGATCAGGGCCGGCACCTGGGTGACGAGGCCGTCGCCGACCGTCAGCAGGGTGTACATGCGCGCGGCATCGGCGAAGCCCATGCCCTGCTGGGCCACGCCGATGATGATGCCGCCGATGACGTTGATGAAAACGACCAGCAGGCCCGCGATCGCGTCGCCGCGCACGAATTTCGAGGCGCCGTCCATGGCGCCGAAGAAGCCGCTTTCGTCCTCCAGCTCCTTGCGGCGCTTCTTGGCGGTGGCCTCGTCGATCAGGCCGGCGCCGAGATCGGCGTCGATCGCCATCTGCTTGCCCGGCATGGCGTCGAGGTGGAAGCGGGCGGCGACTTCCGCGATGCGGCCCGAACCCTTGGTGATG
>JBKJUA010000383.1:0-2641 GCA_046590305.1 Bradyrhizobium sp. | reverse complement strand
CCATCGGCGCCGCGAATGATTTCCTGGCTGGTGAAGCCATAGCGCTGCAGCGAATTGGCAACCAGGTGTCCCTTGGTGTTGTAGAGCGTCAGCGTCCAGAACCGCGCCGCGGGGGTGACGCCGCTGACCACCACGTCGCAGCGTCCGTCGAGCGGCTTGTTGCGGTCGTCCGTGGTCGCCGAGAACGCGACGCCGTCGCCGGTGCCGACCGGCAGCTCGCCGCTGCGGGCGATCGAGGCGCGCGAATAGGGATCGACATCGGCGGTGCCGGTCTTGGGCCGGGCGGTCCAGGCGCCGATCGTCAGGGTGCCGAGATCGGTGCCGCGCGTCGCCGTCATCCAGGTCGCGCCGATGCCGACGACGGTCGCGAGGATCAATGCCAGCAGTGTGATGAAGATCAGCCGCACGGTCAGTTCTTGCGTGGCGGAGGTGTCGCCGCGGCTTCGCCCGGTGCTGCCGCGGCAAAACTATCCGGGAAGGCGACCGAACCGGACGACAATGGTCGCACGGGTTTCGGCGGCTCGCTGGACGAGGTCTTGCCCGCGGTCTTGATGGCCTCGTCGAGCATCTTTTCCACACGCACCAGAATATCCGCGCCGCGCTTGGTGAGGATCGGCGGCGGTCCCGGCTTGGTGTCGATGATCTTCGGCGCCCCCGCGGCCATTGCGGCAGCAGCCTGCGGCGTCGGCGGCCGCTTCTGGCCCATGCCGATTCCCGGCACTTCCTTGATCTCGACGCCCTGGTGAGCGGCCACCATGACTTCACGCCAGGTCTGTGCCGGCAACGAGCCGCCGGTCATGCGGTTGGTCGGGGAATAGTCGTCATTGCCGTACCAGACCGCGCAGGTGAAGTTTCCGGTGAAGCCGACGAACCAGGCGTCGCGATAGGCGTTGGTGGTCCCGGTCTTGCCGGCGGTCGGAATGCCGTCGATGATCGCGCGGCGTGCCGTGCCTTCACTCACGACGTGGCTCATCATTTCCGACATGTCGGCAGCTACCGAGGCGGGAATGGCTTGCGTCTGCTTCTTTCCGTCGCGATCGAAGCGCCAGACCAGATCGCCGCTGCCGGTACGCACTTCCAGCACCGCATGCGGGATCGGCGCCTTGCCCCTGTTCGGGAAGGTCGCATAGGCCACCGCGTGTTCGAGCACCGAAACTTCGTCGGAGCCGATCGGCATCGACGGCGTATCGGGCAGGGGCGCTTTGATGCCGAACTTGCGCGCCATCTCGGTAATCTTGACGCGGCCGGCCTTGGCCGGGTTCGGTGACTTGCCGCCGAGCGCGATCGACAGTTTGACCGGAATTACGTTGACCGAACGCGTGATCGCCTGCGTCAGCGTCATCGGTCCCGAATAGGAGTGGCTGTAGTTCTGCGGACACCAGTTGCCGATACAAACCGGGCCATCGACCACGATCGAGGTCGGCTTGTAGCCGTTCATCAGCGCGGTGGCGTAGACATAGGGCTTGAACGACGAGCCGGGCTGGCGCATCGCATCTACCGCGCGGTTGAACTGGCTGGCGCCATAGTCGCGTCCGCCGACCATGGCGCGCACGCCGCCGTCGAAATCGGCGACTGCGACGGCTGCCTGGGTCGCATGGTAGTCGCGGCCGAACTGGCGCAACTGGTTTTCGACGGTTGCTTCGGCGGCGCGCTGAACGGTCATGTCGATCGAGGTGCGGACCACGAAGACGCGCTCGGTGTAGGATTTCGGAAAGGTTTCGACCAGCCGGCGCATCTCCTCGAACGCCCAGTCGAGATAGTAGTTCGGCGAATTCTCGTCGCGGCGATCGACCGCCAAGGCCGGGTTGCGCCGTGCGCCGAACACCTGACCCTCGGTCATGAAGCCGGCATCGACCAGATTATCCAGGACGATATTGGCGCGGGCGCGGGCGGCGGGCAGGTTGATGTGCGGCGCGTACCTGGTGGGGGCCTTGAACAGCCCGGCGAGCATCGCGGATTCCGCGAGCGTGACGTCGCGCGCCGACTTGTTGAAGTAGAAGTGTGCTGCGCCGTCGACGCCGAAGGTGCCGCCGCCCATATAGGCGCGGTCGAGATAGAGTTTCAGGATTTCGTTCTTGGTAAGGCGGGTCTCGAGCCAGATCGCGAGGAAGGCTTCCTTGACCTTGCGCTCGATGGTGCGCTCGTTGCTCAGGAACAGGTTCTTGGCCAACTGCTGGGTGATCGACGATCCGCCCTGGCGCACGCCGCCGGCCTGCGCGTTGGTGACGAGCGCGCGCCCGGTGCCGGCGAGGTCGATGCCGAAATGGTCGTAGAAGCGGCGGTCCTCGGTGGCGAGCGTCGCCTTGATCAGATTGTCCGGAAAATCCTCCAGCGGAATCGAATCATTGTGCTTGATGCCGCGGTTGCCGATCGGGTTGCCGTAGCGGTCGAGAAATGACACCGCGAGATCGGATTTCTTCAGCCAGTCGTCGTCGGCGGTCTCGCGAAATGCCGGCACCGCCAGCGCCAGCATCAGCACCAGGCCGACAAGCCCGATGGTCGCAGCCTCCGACAGCGGTTCGATGATAACCCAGCGTTTCCAGCGGCCGACATAGAAGCGGTCCATGAAGGTGGAGAACCGCTCATAGAGTTCGCGGACGCCCTTGCCGGAAGAGAACAGCGTCGAGTCGATGCGCGCATC
>JBKJUA010000379.1:0-6317 GCA_046590305.1 Bradyrhizobium sp. | reverse complement strand
CTACGCCACGCCTGCCCTTAGCACGTCGTGCACATGCACGATGCCGACCGGCTTCTTGCCCTCGGCGACGATCAGCACCGTCACCGCGGGCTTCGACGAATGGATTGTCTCCAGCATTTCGGTGGCGAGCATGCCGGGCAGAATGGTGCGGGGATTCCTGGTCATGACTTCGTCGACCGAGGCCGTCATCAGATCGGGGCGCATGTGACGGCGCAGATCGCCGTCGGTGATGATGCCGGCGATTTCGCCCTTGGCGTCGACGATGCAGACGCAGCCAAATCCCTTGGTCGACATTTCCACCAGCGCGTCCGACATCTTGGCGCCGAGCGATTTGACCGGGATGGCGTCGCCGGTATGCATGATGTCGCGGACGAATTTCAGCATAGCCCCGAGCTTGCCGCCGGGATGGAAATTGGCGAACTCCAGCGCGGTGAAGCCGCGGCCCTCGAGCAGCGCGATGGCGAGCGCGTCGCCGATTGCGGCCTGCATCAGCGACGAGGTGGTCGGCGCCAGATTGTGCGGACAGGCCTCGCGCGCCTTCGGCAGTTCCAGCACGATGCGCGCCGCCGCGCCGAGCGAGGAGGCTGCGCTGGAGGTGACCGCGATCATCGGAATCGCAAAGCGGCCGGAATAATTGACGAGGTTCTTCATCTCCGGCTGCTCGCCGGACCACGACAGCGCGATGATGACGTCGTCGGGCGTGATCATGCCGAGATCGCCATGGCTGGCTTCGGCGGCGTGCACGAAGAACGCCGGCGTGCCGGTGGAGGCCAGCGTCGCCGCGATTTTGCGCGCGACATGGCCTGACTTGCCGAGCCCGGTGACGATGACGCGGCCCTTGGCGTTGCGGATCAGCTCGACGGCGGCGGTGAAGGCTTCCCCGAGCGGGCCTTGCAAGGCGGCCGAAATCGCAGCGATGCCGGCGGCTTCCGTATCGAGCGTGCGCAGTCCCGAGGCGACGGCGGCTCTCGCGGGGTCGGTGCCGGATGTTTGTGCCATCAGCGGTTTCGTATTGGCCATGCGTGATTCCGAGGGAGGGGGCTTCGCCCCGGACCCCTCCTTAGCATGCGCGGATCGGTGATGCGACGCGAGGTCCGGTTCTCAACGGGTCATTAACCATAATTGTTTTAACTCCATTAACGACGTTTCCGCGCGGGCCGTCGCGCACGCCTGGAACCTGCCGCCTAAGTAAATGAATTTGTTGGAGTATTTTTCATCGTGATGTCGGGTCCAGCCAAGGGCCGTCGCGGGCGTGTAACGGTTTTACGCGCGTTATTGCCATGCCTTGCGCTGACCCTCGCGCTGATCTCCATCGCTGCCGCCCCAGGCCACGCCCAGACCCTGACCCCCGACCTGTTCCGCCCGGCCCGCGACGGTTTCGTGTCGCCGCAGGATTCGCCGCTGCGCCGGACCGGAGAGTTCACCGACCGCACCGGCGATGCCGCCAATGACGCGCGGCTGCGCGACAAGGACGTGCCTGCGAAATCGCGGATTGGTGCGATTCCGACCTACGGCCTTCCCGCCGCCAGCGGCGCCTCGACATCCGGTTACGACTCGCTCAACCGCACGAAGAAAAAGACAAAATACTATCCCGGTCAGGCCAGGCCCAAGCCACCGCCCGGTCCCGGCAGCAAGCCGCCGCAGCCGTTGCCCGCCAACGGGCGGGTGCGGTTGTCGATCCCGCCCTCGGACTCCGCCAACAAGACGCCGCTCGCGCCGGCGATGGCTGGCACCGTCGCCGGCCAGCCGCCTCGCAAGCGGCTGAAGGTCGACGACGATCCGTTCGGCGCGATCGGCGATTATGCCGGCAGCTTTCTGATCAAGTCGGCGGTCGAACTGCGCGGCGGCTTCGACACCAATCCGCGCCGCACCGTGGTGCCGAAGGGATCGCCGTTCTATGCGGTGGCGCCGGAATTCCTCGCGGTCTCTGACTGGCAGCGCCACGCCGTGGTCGCCGACCTGCGGGGTTCGTTCACCGGCTACGGCAACACCTTTCCGCCGCCGACCGACGGCACCATTTCCTCCGCGCCGGTCGTGGTTGACCGGCCGGATTTCGATGGCCATATCGACGGCCGGCTCGACGTCAGCCGCGACTTCCGCCTCACCGGGCAGGGTCGCCTGCGCGTCGCCACCGACAATCCCGGCAGCCCGAACGTCCAGGCCGGCCTGCAGCGCTATCCGATCTATTCGACGCTCGGCGGCACTTTCGGCGTCGACCAGAATTTCAACCGTCTGCAATTGTCCGCCGGCCTCACCACCGACCGCACCGTCTACACGGCGTCGAAACTCACCGACGGAACGTCGTCCAGCAACGACGACCGCAACTACAACCAGTTCGGCGGTCTCGGCCGCGTCAGCTACGATCTGATCCCCGGCCTGAAACCGTTCGGCGAGATCGTCGGCAACGTCCGCTCGCATGATCAGCTGGCCGATCGCAACGGCTTTCAGCGCAATTCCAGCGGCGGATCGGTGCGTGCCGGCACCAGCTTCGAGTTCTCGCGCATCCTGACCGGCGAGCTTGCGATCGGCTGGGCGGCGCGCACCTATCAGGATCCGCGGCTGTTGCCGCTGCAGGGGCTTTTGACGTCGGCCTCGCTGGTGTGGGTGGCGACGCCGCTGACCACGGCGAAATTCTTCGCCGCCACTTCGATCGACGAGACCACGGTGCCCGGCGTCTCCGGTGTGCTGACCAACACCTATACGGTGCAGGTCGATCACGATTTCCGCCGCTGGCTGACCGCCATCGGCAGGTTCACCTGGGGTACCCAGGACTATCAGGGCGACGCGCGCTTCGACCGCTTCTATTCGGTCTCCGGCGATTTGATTTACAAGCTGAACCGCAACATCTGGCTCAAGGGTACGCTGCGCCGCGACTGGCTCGACTCCAGCATCGTCGGCAACAGCACCAATTCGACGGTGGTGATGCTGGGCGTAAGGCTGCAGCATTAGCGGCAGGCGTGCGCTCATCGCGTGCACCGCCCTCCAAACAAGAACCTCGGCGCGAAGCCGGGGTTCTGAAATCGTCTCGTGGGCAGTCGTAGTTTACGGACACTGGCGGCGGTAGCCGTCCGAACCCAGTAGGTCATGCTCTGCAGATCGTACGACCGGTAGCGCTGCGTGCAATAGTTGATGGCTTCTTGCTGTCGCGCCTGAGCCGCGCTCGCCGCGATCGCGCCGCCGATCACGGCCGCGCCGATCCCGAGGGCGATTCCCGCGCCGACATTGCCGCCACCACGGCCACGACCCCGGCCGTCGCCACGGCCCCGCCCTCGGCCGCGCTGTGCAGCCTCGATTGATCCGGTTTTGAACATTGGATGCCTTCTCGCGCGCCAGGCGCGACGCGGCGACGCACCCCTCGGCCTTGAACCGCCGCGCAGGCGATCTAATTGATTCTGTGTATGCCGCGGGCTCGGCCGCCGGCGTCAGGGAGACAAAGATGAACTATTTTCGAACCGCGATCCTGCTGGCCGGTCTCACGGCCCTGTTCATGGGTGTCGGTTATCTGATCGGCGGCGCCGGTGGCGCGACCATCGCGCTGCTGGTTGCGGCTGCGACCAATCTGTTCGCCTACTGGAACTCGGACCGCATGGTGCTGTCGATGTACGGCGCCCATGAGGTCGATGCGCGCAGCGCGCCCGAACTGGTCGACATGGTGGCCACGCTGGCCGGCCGGGCCGGGCTGCCGATGCCGCGCGTGTTCCTGATGGACAATCCGCAGCCCAATGCATTCGCCACCGGCCGCAATCCGGAGAATGCCGCCGTCGCCGTGACCACGGGGCTGGTGCAGTCGCTCAACCGCGAGGAACTCGCCGGCGTGATCGCCCATGAGCTTGCGCACATCAAGAACCACGACACGCTGCTGATGACCATAACCGCATCGATTGCCGGCGCGATCTCGATGCTGGGACAGTTCGGCATGTTCTTTGGCGGCAACCGCGACAACCACGGCCCCGGCATCATCGGTTCGATCGCGATGATGATTCTGGCGCCGCTCGGCGCCATGCTGGTGCAGATGGCCATCAGCCGCACGCGGGAATATGCCGCCGACGATCTCGGCGGCCGCATCGTCGGGCAGCCGATGGCGCTGGCGTCGGCGCTGGTCAAGATCTCGAACGCCGCGCACGTGATTCCGAACGAGGAGGCCGAACGCAATCCGGCGACCGCGCACATGTTCATCATCAACCCGCTGTCGGGCCGCGGCATGGACAATCTGTTCTCGACCCACCCGTCGACCGAGAACCGGATCGCCGAGCTGCAGCGCCTTGCGGCCGAACTCGGGTCCGGGTCGGGCATGTCGCCGGCACATCTGGCGCCATCGCCTCGCCGCGGTCCCTGGACCGCCCCCCGCGGCAGCGGCGCGGCGCCGCGCCGGCCGTGGGGTTAAGGGTATCCTCAGCCGGCTAAACCCTGCTGCGTCATGGCCGGGCTCGTCCCGGCCATTGACGTAGAGGAACCTTCCCCGCCCTCGCGCATTGGTCATCTGCCGCCGGTCTTCTGACCGTTCGATCGTTTTACAGAACCTGTTCGCGCGGCATCCCCGCAGAAACCTGTCGAGCGGTCCAGTCGATGGTTCGCCCAAGTTCATGAAAGCTGGAATAGCCATGGCGATGCTGGCACAAGGCGGCGCGGCGATTCCGGTCGCACAGAAGGTGGTGCAGCCACCAGAAAAATCAGGCTTGCCGGATTGGGACCTCGCACATCTGCGCCTCGCCATCGAGGCGGCGGGAGTGGCCCTGTGGTCGTGGAATGTCGACACCAACCGTTTCACGATGGACGAGCGCGGCTTTGAACTGTGGGGCGTGCCGCTCTGCGAATATGTGTCGTTCGAGGACCTCTCGGCCAATATTCATCCGGCGGATCGCGACCGGGTCAAGGCGGCGTTTGCCGCGACGCGCGCCCTTGTCGGCGCCTACGAAATCGATTTTCGCGTCATGGTCGGCGAAGAGGTGCGCTGGATATCGGCGCGCGGGCAGGGCGACGATGCCGGCATCGTCGGCCGCATCATGTATGGCATTTTCATCGACGTCACCGGTCGCAAGCAGGCCGAGGAAGGTCACGAGCTGCTGGCGGGCGAAATGAGCCACCGGGTCAAGAACCTGCTGGCGATCGCGACCGGGCTGACAGAGATCACTTCACGCTCCGCCATGACCACGGCGGACATGGCGCAGGAGCTCACCCATCGGCTGACCGCGCTCGGCCGGGCCCACGATCTGGTTCGTCCGCTTCCGGGCAAGAGCGGCAAGGCGGCGCTGCTCGGCGATCTGCTCACGGTATTGCTGGCGCCCTATGATGACATGGGAGCGTTCAGCGGTCGCGTCCGGGTCTCGGTGCCGCGCATGGGCGTGGGCGAGCAGGCTGCGACGACGCTGGCGCTGGTGGTGCATGAGCTTGCCACCAACTCTCTCAAATACGGCGCGCTGTCATCGCCGGAAGGGGTGCTCGATATCTCCTGCGCGCCCCATGACACCGACGTGACGGTGGTCTGGACCGAGAGCGGCGGCCCGCCGGTGAAAGCGCTCACAGGCGATGGCGGATACGGCAGCAAGCTGCTCAACCGAGGCATGACCGTCCAGCTCGGCGGATCGATCAGCTGCGACTGGAATCCGGAAGGCGTCATCGTCACGCTGAAGATGACCAAGGATAGGTTGACGAGGTAGCTGGCTCAGTCTTGCCATCACGCCCCGGCCGGGTGCAGCCGTGTATCCAGCGCAAATGGCTCCTGCAATCTGACGTCGTAGGCACCGGCGGCGTTGGCAGCGATGAAGATCAAATTCCAGCTGTGCGTGGACACCGCACTTGGAATCGCAATGAACTTGTGCGCGCTCAACAGCGCACTGCCGTGCTTCTGCTGACCGGAGCTGGGGATGCCCGGCCGGAGCCAGTTGGGATTGGGAAGCGACGCTGGATCGACGACATGGATGTCGTCGGGATCGGCAATAGTTACCGCGGTCAGTACATGGGCGACGGTGTCCAGAACCGGAAAACCCTTGTGAACGGCGACTTCGAGGATTGCGGTCGCCGGATCGATCGAACAGTACACCGCACGGACGCCTTTACGGTTCCAGCGCCCGCCGAACCGAAACGCCCCTTCACCGCTGGCCCAGGTCGATGCATGGTCGGCGGCGTCGAGACGCCACGCGACGAGCTCATTGCCGCCGAGCGCCGCGGGCAGCGGGGTCATGTATAAACGCCGTACTCGATGCGCCCGAGAAAGTCCTCGACCAGTTCGACGCCCGCCGGCGTGGTGAGCAGATCGATCGGACGACGCTGCTCGAGCCCGGTCGCGGGTTGCGCCAGCCATTGTTCGGCGGCGGTCC
>JBKJUA010000384.1:0-4717 GCA_046590305.1 Bradyrhizobium sp. | reverse complement strand
GATCGCGTCGCGGTCCAGCGCGCGGGCCCAGTCTGATATCCTGGCATAGATGAAGGACGCACCGAACCTGTCGTCGGGACGGTGGGGAATCATGCCGGCGAAGACAACGCCGCCGTCCATGAAGAAGTTGACCAGGTTGCGATCGGACGGGGTCCCTGAAATACGGCTGAAGACGCTGATGCCGCTGTCGGGGCCGCCGCCTTCGGGGCGGTAGAGTTGCTGGTCGATGATACCGTAGATGCCGCTGGTGCCGCGGAACTGGCGCGCGGTGCCGCTGCTGAGCGGATGCGCCAGCGAAAGCCCGGCGTCGTCGAATCTCAAATCGTCGAATTTGCCGAAATGGTGCCAGCCGCCGAGCCGGAAGATGCCCGCGAGGCCGCGGGAATCCTTCTCCTGATTGGTGCGATGCTGAATCTCGCCCATCAGAAGCGGCGGGTCGTTGACCCGGAAGTTGGTGCCGGTGCGGTTGACGACTGCCTGATCGCCCGGATCGCCATTGTACAGTCCGACCAGCATCGACCAGTTCGCGTTGACGTCGAATTTCCATCGCACGCCGGGGGTGGCGAGCGGGTAGGCCGGCCCGCCGCTCGGTATGTTGGCTCCCATGATGGTGGGCCAGTCGCTGCTGATGAACATCCTGCTGTAATCGCTGATGAAGAATTCCGCGTCGGTCGTGAGCTGGCCGATGCGGATACTGAAGCGATCATCGAAAAATTTCTGTTCGAACCACAGCTCCGACAGCCGTGTCGAGGAGAACGCCTCGATGTTGCTGATCGTGATCATGCTCATGAAGTGCTGGTCGCGCGGGCCGGAGGTGCGGTGGATCTGAAAGGCATTGGAGAAGAAGCTCAGTCCCTGCC
The DNA here is from genome assembly GCA_046590305.1 of Bradyrhizobium sp. Taxonomy (GTDB): domain Bacteria; phylum Pseudomonadota; class Alphaproteobacteria; order Rhizobiales; family Xanthobacteraceae; genus Bradyrhizobium. The sequence continues at coordinate 3,857 of JBKJUA010000384.1, read as the reverse complement.
ATCCGATCAGCTTTTCCAGGTTCGCGCTCACAGCCATCTCCAGCTTGCCGCCATACAGCGCGCCCTGACGGATGCCGCCCGAGACGTTGCCGAGTGCCTCACCGGTATAGACCACGCCATAGGTGACGCCGCGTTCGCTGAGCCATTTACGAATACCGGCCGGGTCACCATTGGCAGGCAAACTCGTTGCAATTGATGAAACCGGGATGCCGTCGGACGGCTGCGCCGATACCTCGGCCATGGCCGATGCACCGAGAAACAAGCCGGCCGTCATCAGGATTCGCCTCGATTGGCGGCAAGCGGAACTCGGCAATTGCGACTGAATTGCAAGAGGAGGGCGGTTTCTGCCGGAACCGCTGGATTTTAGCACCGTATTCACGACAATTCCCCAATTGCGAATGGCTCGCAATTAGAATTGACACAGGTTTCTGGCTGGCGCAATCTTTTTTGCAATTAAGTCGCAACAGCAATAGATGTTCAGTGGCTGTTGCGACGGCTGGTTCGCGCGATGCGGCCATAATTTGGAGACAGGCAGATGAAGTCGAAGCCGATGGGCCGGCGGCTCGTGGCAACAGTGTTGGCGGCGGCGTTCGCAGGCGCGGTGCTGGGCGTTCAGGCGCAGGCGCAGACCGCGCCGCGAAAACCGTTTCGGGTCGTGACCACGTTCACGATCATTCAGGACATCGCGCAGAACGTCGCCGGCGACAAAGCGATCGTGGAATCGATCACCAAGCCGGGCGCCGAGATCCACGACTACCAGCCGACGCCACTCGATATCGTGCGGGCGCAGGCGGCCGACCTCGTGCTGTGGAACGGCTTCAACCTCGAACGCTGGTTCGAGAAATTCTTCGAGAACGTCAAGCAGGTGCCGAGCGTGGTCGTCACCGAAGGCATCGAGCCGATGGGGATCGCCGAGGGCCCCTACAGCGGAAAGCCCAATCCGCATGCCTGGATGTCATCGTCCAGCGCGCTGATCTATGTCGAGAACATCCGCAAGGCGCTGGTCAAATACGACCCGGCCAACGCGGAATCCTATACGAAGAACGCCGCGGCCTATTCGGCGCGGATCAAGGCGCTCGACGAGCCCCTGCGCAAGCGGCTCGCCGCCATCCCCGAAGGCCAGCGCTGGCTGGTATCGAGCGAAGGCGCATTCAGCTATTTGACGCGCGATTACAAGCTGCGCGAAGCCTATCTGTGGCCGATCAACGCCGACGAGCAGGGCACGCCGCAGCAGGTCCGCAAGGTGATCGACCTCGTGCGCAAGAACAGGATTCCGGTGGTGTTCAGCGAGAGCACGATCTCCGACCGCGCCGCCAAACAGGTCGCGCGCGAGACCGGCGCCCGCTATGGTGGCGTGCTGTATGTCGACTCGCTCAGCGCCGCCGGTGGTCCGGTTCCCACCTATCTGGATCTTTTGAATGTGACGGTCGAAACGATTGCAAAGGGATTCGGCAAGTGAATGCATCCGCGCCGTTCACCGGCATTGCGCCGGACAGGGCGACGCCCGGCTCCAGCATTTCCGTGCGCAATCTCACGGTGAGCTACGCCAACGGCCTGACCGCGGTGCATGACGCGTCGTTCGAGCTCGACCCCGGCACGATCTGTGCGCTGGTCGGCGTCAACGGCAGCGGAAAATCCACCATCTTCAAGGCGATCATGGGATTCGTGCAGCCCGCGGCGGGGGAGGTGAGGCTGTGCGGCCTTACCGTCAACGAAGCGCTGAAGAAGAACATCGTCGCCTACGTGCCGCAAAGCGAGGACGTCGACTGGAATTTTCCGGTGCTGGTCGAAACCGTCGTGATGATGGGCCGCTATGGCCACATGAACTTCCTGCGGATGCCGTCGCGCGCCGATCGCTACAAGGTCGACCAGGCGCTGGAGCGCGTCGGCATGAGTGAATTTCGCCACCGCCAGATCGGCGAGTTGAGCGGCGGCCAGAAGAAGCGCGTGTTCCTGGCGCGTTCGCTGGCCCAGGAGGGTCGCATCATCCTGCTGGACGAACCCTTCACCGGCATCGACGTCAAGACCGAGGCTGCCATCGTCAGCCTGCTGCGCGAATTGCGCGCTGCCGGCCACCTGATGCTGGTCTCGACCCATAATCTCGGCAGCGTGCCGGAGTTCTGCGACCAGGTCGTTCTCATCAACCGCACGGTGCTGGCGTCCGGCCCGACGGCGGAAGTCTTCACGCAGGGAAATCTCGAACGCGCCTTCGGCGGCGTGCTGCGCAACTTCCAGCTCGGCGGTACCGCGCTGCACGACGATGCCGACACCAGGCGGGTCACGGTGCTCACCGACGACGAGCGGCCGGTGGTGTTCTATGGTGATCGGGCCGGCGGCCTGAACAATTCGAAGCCGGACTGACATGAACCCGTTCTTCGTCGAAATGCTGGCCCCCTTCAGTTACGACTACATGCTGAAAGCGATGTGGGTGAGCGCGCTGGTCGGCGGCGTCTGCGCCTTCCTTTCGGCCTATCTGATGCTGAAGGGCTGGTCGCTGATGGGCGACGCGCTGGCGCACTCCATCGTGCCCGGCGTCGCCGCCGCCTACATCGTCGGCGCGCCCTTTGCCGTCGGCGCCTTCTTTGCGGGGATCCTGGCCGCCGGCGGCATGCAGTTCGTCAAGCTGAATTCGCGCTTGCGCGAGGACGCCGTCATCGGTCTGGTATTCACCACATTGTTCGCGCTCGGCCTGCTGATGGCGTCGATCTGGCCGACTTCGGTCAGCATCCAGACCATCGTGCTCGGCAACATCCTGGCGATATCGGATGAAGACGTCGTTCAGGTCGCGATCATCGCGGCGGTCTCTCTCGCCATCCTGACGGTGCTCTGGAAGGACCTGATGGTGACGTTCTTCGACGAGAACCACGCCCGCAGCATCGGGCTCAATACCAGGGCGCTCAAGATCGTGTTTTTCACCTTGCTGAGCGCCTGCACGGTGGCGGCGCTGCAGACCGTCGGCGCCTGCCTCGTCATCGCGATGGTCGTGACCCCCGGCGCCACCGCCTATCTGCTCACCGATCGCTTCGGCCGGCTGATCCTGATCAGCGTCGCGCTCGGCATGGTCACCAGCTTCGCCGGCGCCTACATCAGCTTCTTCCTCGATGGCGCCACCGGCGGCGTCATCGTCACGCTGCAGACGCTGCTGTTCATCGCCGCCTTCACTTTCGCGCCGAAGCACGGCGTGATCGCCGCGCGCCGCCGCCGTCTCGCCGTCGTGGAGGCGGAAGCATGATGATGGTGGTCGAATGGATATCGGGGCCGCTGGCCTATCCGTTCATGCAGCGGGCGCTGCTGGTGTCGGTGATGGTGGCGGCGGTCTGCGCGGTGCTGTCCTGCTACCTCGTGCTCAAGGGCTGGTCGCTGATGGGCGACGCGATCTCGCATGCCGTGCTGCCGGGTATCGTGCTCGCGCATGTGCTGAGCCTGCCGCTGGCGCTCGGCGCCTTCGTCGCCGGCCTCTCCTGCGCGCTGCTGACCGGTTATCTCAAGGAGAACAGCCGCGTGAAGGAGGACACGGTGATGGGGATCGTGTTCTCGGGCATGTTCGGGCTGGGGCTGGTCATCTTCACCAAGGTGGATACCGACCAGCATCTGACGCACATCCTGTTCGGCAACGTGCTGGGGGTGACCGCGAGGGATTTGATCGAAACCGCCATCGTCGCCGGCGGCACGCTGCTCGTCGTGCTGGTGAAGCGGCGCGATCTCCTGCTCTATTGCTTCGATCCAAACCACGCCCGCTCGATCGGCCTGCCCGTGCGTGTCATGCATTATGGCCTGCTGGTGCTGCTGTCGCTCACCATCGTCGCCTCGCTGAAGGCGGTCGGCATCATTCTCGTCATTGCCATGCTGATCGCGCC
>JBKJUA010000402.1:0-8241 GCA_046590305.1 Bradyrhizobium sp. | reverse complement strand
GAGCCCTGCTCTATTGCCACCGTCACCTGCGGGAATGACCGCAAGCTTGACACCGACGTCGGGGGTGTCAGGACCATACGATTTCGCCATCCGCTTCCGGCGCTCTGGTCAGGAGCGCCATCCGCGTCCATCGCCTCCCCGTCCCGCACTGGTGACCTTGCAATGCCCCTCTGAGTGGGACGGGATGGCTATTGATATAATCTGATTTCCACTTCCGTAAAACAGAAATATTTTTACGCGAGGGGCTTGACATGTATTCCGAAAACCAGAAGTGATTTGCCCGTCGGGTCGATTTGCTGAAAGAGCTCAGGAAATTCGTGTTTATGTCGCGCCGGCTGCCGAGCTGGCCGGCGGCCAATCGGCTCCGTTTTAACCTCCCGATAACTCATTTCGCTAACGGCCTCTTGGTACCGGTTCCGTTACAACTCCCGGTGTGGGGAGTGAAGATGTCGGGTGACTCAGCGGATAGCGCCAATTCGGGGAGCCGATGGCTGCCACATGGCGGTCTGCGTCTTCGCGAAAGAGTGGGCGCGATTCAGTGGCTCATCATGTGCGGCGCCGCGCTCGTTATCGCGATTGCGCTGGGCACCGGCTATCTCGCGCTTGAGTTCCGTGAGCGGGCGCTCGAGGTCAGCGAGCGCGAACTGACCAACAGTGCGCTGCTGCTGTCCCGTCATTTCGATCAGCAACTCGCCGATCTCCAGCACGTTCATGACGACGTTGTCGCACACATGCAGGCGGGTAGCTTGAACACGGCCGACAGCTTCGAACGGCAAATGTCGACCCTGGCCGCGCACGAGATGCTGCGCACCAAGCTTGGAGCACTTCCGCGTGTCGGCGGTTTGAATGTGTTCAACGTCAAGGGCCAGCTGATCAATACATCCGAGATGTGGCCGGTGGCGGCCGTGAATATCACGGACCGGCGCTATTTCCGCGAATTTGCCTCGGGCAAACCCACTCCCGATGTGATCGTCGAACCGGCGGTCAGCAAGGTGACAAAAAAATGGACGACGATCTTTGCGCGCAAGATCACCGGCCGTAATGGCGAACTGATCGGCTTTGCGACCCGTGGCGTCGAACCCGCGTATTTCCTGAATTTCGTCGCTTCCCTGGCGCTGAACAGCGACACCACGATCTCGATGGTTCACCGCGACGGCACCGTCATCGCCCGATACCCGAACGACGACAGTCTGATCGGCAAGAACGTCGGCAAATTGCCGTCGTTCCAGCAGGCGCTGGCGGTGGGCGGCAATGCTTCCGGGATATTCAGGCATTCGGCCCAGAGCGAGGAAAGAGTCGGCTCCATCCGGGCCCTGACAAATTTTCCGATCCTGATTGTCGCCTCGACCAACGTATCGTCGGCGCTGGCCGATTGGCGGGCACAGGCCAAACTGCAGTTTTCCGCGGCACTCCTCGCCGTCATCGTCGTCATCGCCACGATCTATCTGATCGTTCGCCAGTTGAAGCGCCAGCACGGAGCCGCGCAGCGGCTGCTGTCGGAGAAGAGCCAGCATCTCGACTCTGCGATCAACAACATGACCCAGGGGCTGCTGCTGTTCGACGCTTCGGGTCGCCTCGTCATCTGCAACCAGCGCTACATCGATATGTTCGGCGTATCGCCTGATGTCGCCAAGCCCGGTTGCCATCTGCGCGACCTCATCCGTCATCGCCAGGAACTGGGCTCATTCGTCGGTGACGTCGATGCCTATTGCGCGAGATTCCTCGACCCGAAGGATGATTTGATCAACGACACCGTCATTTCGACTCCCGACGGCCGCATGATCCGGCTGGTCTATCAGCGGTCGCCGGACGGCGGCTGGGCCACCACGCTGGAAGACGTCACCGAGCGGCGGCGTGTCGCGGCCAAGATCGAACATCTCGCCCATTATGACGCCTTGACCAATCTGCCGAACCGGACGCTGTTCCAGCGGCATGCGGAAGGACTGCTGCCGCAGACCGCCGACGTTCAATTCGCCATCCTCTACATCGACATCGATGAGTTCAAGCGCATCAACGACTCACTGGGCCATTTGATCGGCGATGAGTTCCTGAAGGGCGTATCGGGACGCCTGCTTGAATCCGTCGGGCCGAGCGACTTTGTCGCACGGCTCGGCGGCGATGAGTTCGCCATCCTGCAACGCGACGTCACCTCCGACGCTGACGTCGAGGCGCTGATCGTGAAGGTCTATCAGGCGCTGCGAACGCCGTTCGATTGCCTCGGCCACAGCCTCGGCAGCGACGCCAGCATCGGAATTGCCATCGCGCCGCGTCACGGTACCGACCTGTTCGGGCTGCTCAAGTGCGCCGATCTGGCGATGTATGCGGCGAAGGCGGCCGGCCGGCGGACCCATCGCTTCTTCGAGCCGTCGATGGAAGCACAGGCCAACCTGCGCCGCGAACTCGAGCGGGATATGCGGACGGCGATCGCCCAGGGTAGTTTCGAGATCCATTACCAGCCGATCGTCGGTCTGCGCCGCAACGAGATCACCGGATGCGAGGCGCTGCTGCGGTGGCGGCATCCGGTACGCGGCATGGTCTCGCCGGCCGATTTCATCCCGGTGGCCGAGGAAACCGGCCTGATCGAGGAGATCGGGCAGTGGGTGCTGCGAACCGCCTGCGCCGAAGCAGCGGCCTGGCCTGCCCATATCCGCGTTGGCGTCAACGTTTCTCCCATCCAGTTCAGGTCACCGACGCTGTCGCTGAAGATTGCCGCCGCGCTCGCCGATACCGGCCTCGACCCGCGCCGGCTGGAACTCGAGATCACGGAGGCGGTGCTGATTGCCGATGACGACGCGGCGCTGGTGTCGCTCAACCAGCTTCGCGCGCTCGGGGTTCACATCGCGCTGGACGATTTCGGCACCGGCTATTCGTCGCTGAGCTACCTGCAGCGGTTTCCGTTCGACAAGATCAAAATCGACCGCAGCTTCGTCAAGGAATTGACGCGCGGCACTGGTTCGGCGTCGATCATCAAGGCCGTCGTCAGCATCGCCGCCGACCGCAATATGATAACGACCGCCGAAGGCGTCGAGACAGAGCAGCAGCGCGAAGCTGTGCAGTCGCTGGGATGCACGCAGATGCAGGGATATTTGTTCAGCGCCGCGCGCCCGGCGCATGAAATTCGCGGGATGCTGGGTTGCGGCCGGAAGGCTGTCGCAGAAGCGGCGTGAGGCGGGAGCCGGCGTAACGCCTTGCGATGATTTTCTCCTCTCCCACCGCGCACTTCGCGCGCGGGAGGAGGGCAGAAGAAAAGCGCGATTGCCCCTACTTGCCCTTCGCCCGGCAATTATACGCCTTGCGAAATCCCGCGGCCTGGGCGTCTTCCTCGGCGCAAAACCAGCGGTCCGGCTCCGTGGTGCCGGGATAACTGCGGCATCCCTGCAGGTGATAGACGCCGACATTGCCGGTGACGCGGGCGCGCACTGCCAGTTTGCCCTTGATGGTGCAACCCGGCGGCATCACGGGATGCTCGGGGAACAGCACCGCGCGAATTTGCAGATCCTTGTCGACCCTGCAGGAATCCCCCAGCAGGGCGCCATCCTTGCGCCCGCGGCGGAATTCGTAAGGCGCGGCAAAGCAGCCTTTCCAAAGCCCGAGTTTCTTGTCCCTGGCGCCGGCCTCGTCGTCCTTGAATCGGCCCCTTGCGTAGGGTTCGAAGTTCAACGCAAACCCCTGGCGAACAACGAGCTGGTTCAGCGTGGCCTTCTCGCCCTCGACGGTGCAAATCCCGATATGCCGGCTCTTGTAAGGGGCAAGCCCGAGGTCCTCGCAACGGACCGCGCGGCCGCCGATCAATTTGATCAGCTGATCGCGCGCTTCGACGCCGCAGGCCCATGGGTCGGCATGCTCGTCGATGCACATCTGGTCGAGTTCGGGCGCATCGATGCCGTCGAGCCGGTAGGTTATGCCGGCCACCTGGAGGTTGCCGCCGTCCTTGACGACCGCGCTGGAAGCCCAGCTTGGGCCCGCCCAGAGAACTGCCAGTATCAGGATCAGGGAACGCATCCAGGCCATTGCCTCTGTTTGGTTTTGCGGCATTTCGGCCAACGTTACGGGAAGTCCGCGCATTGATCGAGGGGGTAGGTCGTCGAAAGCCTCGGGCGGCGCTAAAGTTGGGAACAAGCGCGTTGCGCAGCGATCTACGCGATAAGAACGGCTGTACTGGTGGTACACGCCTGAAACGGGAGCGTTGGTTGGCATGACCGCAATATATTTCGACCTCGACGGAACGTTGACCGATCCAAAGCCCGGCATCACCCGCTCGGTCCAATACGCTCTCGGCAAGCTTGACCGGCCAATCCCGCCGGCAGATGAATTGACCTGGTGCATCGGCCCGCCGCTGCGCGGCAGTCTGAAAATACTGCTTGGGTCAGACGAACTGGCCGACAGGGCGCTGTTGCTCTATCGTGAACGGTTCTCCGAGATCGGGCTGTTCGAGAACGAGGTCTATCCCGGCATCGAGGACACCTTGTCCGCGCTCGCCCGGTCGGGCCGGCGCATGTTCGTGGCGACCAGCAAGGCGCATATCTATGCCGAACGCATTATCGATCATTTCAAGTTGCGGAGCTATTTCGAACGCGTGTTCGGCGCCGAACTGGATGGCACGCGTTCCGACAAGACCGACCTGTTGGGCCATGCCGTGCAGTCCATGGGCGTCGAGCCGTCACAGGCGATGATGATCGGCGACCGCAGCTTCGACATGGTGGGCGCGAGAAACAACGGAATGACCGCCGTTGGCGTGCTCTACGGCTACGGCAGCGAAGCTGAATTGCGCGACGCGGGGGCGCATCATCTTTGCGCGACGCCTCGGGGAGTACTCGAGCATATCAGCTAAAGGTGACGGCCCGACCGTCGAAACTCTTTGGTGACACCGGTTGACTTCATGAGAACAAAAAGAGAACGTCGATTTCACCGATGCTTACGATGGAACAGCCATGATGTCCTCCTCTTCACCGGCGAATGCAGACGAGGACAACGGCCTGGAGGCCGCGGTGGATCAGGCGATTGCGGCATGCGGGGGCGACATGCGATCCACCATCCGCGCCTTGATCGTTGCCAACGAATATCTGGAAGCCGAGGCGGGCGAGTTGATGAAGGCGGTCTCCCACGCTTACACGCGCGGCAGATTTAATACCTATTCCGGGTGAGGCTCGCATAAACCGTTGCCTCCGTTCAGTTTTGCTGTACGACGGAACTGATAAATCGTGCCCCTGTGTCGCCGGCCCGCAGGGCCGGACCCCGCCCTTCGGTTGCAAGTAAATAGCCCCATGTTCAAACGAATTCTGATCGCCAATCGCGGCGAGATCGCCTGCCGGATCATCAAGACCGCCCGCCGCATGGGGATCGAGACGGTCGCGGTCTATTCCGAGGCCGACCGCGACGCGCTGCACGTCGAAATGGCCGACGATGCCGTTCTGATCGGGCCGCCCGCAGCGGCCGACAGCTACCTCGTGATGGAGAAGATCATCGCGGCCTGCCGCAAGTCCGGCGCCGAAGCGGTGCACCCCGGCTACGGGTTCCTGTCCGAGCGCGAGTCTTTCCCGCGGGCGCTGACCGAGGCCGGGATCGTGTTCATCGGCCCCAATGCCGGTGCGATCGCGGCGATGGGCGACAAGATCGAGTCGAAGAAGGCGGCGGCGAAGGCCAACGTCTCCACCGTGCCCGGCCATCTCGGCGTCATCGAAGACGAAAAGCACGCGGTCAAGATCGCCGACGAGATCGGTTATCCCGTGATGATAAAAGCTTCCGCCGGCGGCGGCGGCAAGGGCATGCGGATCGCGCATTCGACCTCCGAAGTCGCCGAAGGCTTTGGGCTCGCCAAGGCCGAAGCCAAATCGTCGTTCGGCGACGACCGCGTCTTCATCGAGAAGTTCATCGTCGATCCCCGCCACATCGAAATCCAGGTGCTGGGTGACAAGCACGGCAACGTGATCTATCTCGGCGAACGCGAATGTTCGATTCAGCGCCGCAATCAGAAAGTGATCGAGGAAGCGCCGTCGCCGCTGCTCGACGAAACCACCCGCCGCCTGATGGGCGAACAGGCCGTCGCCCTGGCAAAAGCGGTCAATTACGATTCCGCCGGCACGGTCGAATTCGTCGCCGGCCAGGATAAGAGCTTCTTCTTCCTTGAGATGAATACGCGGCTGCAAGTCGAGCATCCCGTTACCGAACTGGTCACCGGCATCGACCTGGTCGAGCAGATGATCCGGGTCGCCGCCGGCGAGAAGCTGGCACTGGCGCAAAAGGACGTCACCCTGACCGGTTGGGCGGTGGAGTCGCGGGTCTATGCGGAAGATCCGTTCCGCAACTTCCTTCCCTCGATCGGGCGGCTGGTGAAATACCGCCCGCCGGTCGAAAGCTCCCGCGACGGCATTACCGTTCGCAACGACACCGGCGTGCAGGAAGGCGGCGAAATCTCGATCTATTACGATCCGATGATCGCCAAGCTGGTGACGCATGCGCCATCGCGCGCCGCCGCCATCGAGGCGCAGTCGACCGCGCTGGATTCCTTCTACATCGACGGCATCCGCCACAACATTCCGTTCCTGTCGGCGCTGATGAACCATCCGCGCTGGCGCGGCGGCAATCTCTCAACCGGTTTCATTGCCGAGGAGTTTCCAGGTGGGTTTGCGGTTCGCGTGCCCGAAGGCGAGATCGCCCGCAGGCTGGCGGCGGTCGGCGCCGCCATCGACCATGTGCTCGGCGAGCGCAAGCGGCAGATTTCCGGCCAGATGATCGGCCGGACCGTGCAGCGCGAGGGCCGTCGCGCGGTATGGCTGGAACGCAACGAAATCGCGCTCGATATCCAGCGCGAGGCCGATGGCATCGCGGTGCGCTTCATCAACGCCGACGGTACGCAGGGTCAACCGCATCATATCGTCTCGACATGGGCGCCGGGCGATCCGGTCTGGCAGGGTACCATCGACGGCCATTTGGTCGCGATGCAGGTGCGGCCGATCCCCAATGGCATTCGTCTCGCGCATCAGGGTTTTGAAGTCGCGGTCAATGTCTTCACCGAGAGCGAGGCCAAGGCGGCGCGGCTGATGCCGGTCGGCGTCAAGGCCGACACCGGCAAGAAGCTGCTGTGTCCGATGCCGGGCCTCGTGGTGTCAATCGCTGTTGCCGAAGGCCAGGAAGTCAAATCAGGCGAAACCCTGGCGGTGGTGGAAGCGATGAAGATGCAGAACGTGCTGCGCGCCGAGCGCGATGGCACCGTCAAGAAAATTCACGCCGCCGCCGGCGCCACGCTGGCGGTCGACGCGCTGATTCTGGAATTCGCCTGAGACCAGGGAGATCCGCGATGGCTTTCCGCAAACGCCGCGAAGCGTTGCGTTCGATCCTGTCGGGATCAACATGCATTCGGCCCGGTTCGGTCTATGACGCGACGTCGATCCGTATCGCCGAGGATCTCGGCTTCGAACTCGGCATGTTCGGCGGCTCGGTGGCTTCACTCGCCGTGTTAGGCGATCCTGATATTACGTTGATCACGCTCACCGAACTCGCCGAGCAGATGCGGCGGATGTCGCGCGCCGCTGACTTGCCGGTGTTGGTCGACGCCGACCACGGCTATGGCAATGCGCTCAACGTCCGCCGCACGGTGCAGGAGCTCGAAGCGGCAGGCGCCGCCGGCCTCACCATCGAGGATACGCTGCTGCCGCAGGCTTATGGCGTGACAAAGACCCAGCTGATTTCGCTGGAGGAGGGCGTCGGCAAGATGAAGGCGGCGCTGGACGGGCGGGGCGATGCCACGCTGGTTATCATGGGGCGCACCGGGGCGGCGTCGGTGACGTCGATCGAGGATGCGATCGCGCGCGCCAGGGCCTATGAGGCGGTCGGCGTCGATGCGCTGTTCTTCACTGGCGTGAAGACGCCGGGCGAGCTGGATGCCCTCGCGGCCGCCACCACGCTGCCGATCGTGCTCGGCGGGGCGCCCGAGGAGATGAGCGATCCCGGCATTCTCGCGGGCCAGCGGGTGAGGATCGCGCTGCAGGGTCACGCGCCGTTCGCCGCCGCCACGCAGGCGGTTTATGAGACGCTTAAAGCGTTGCGTGAGGGCCAGTCGCCCAAGACTCTGAAAGGCCTTGCGTCGTCCGACCTCACCGGCCGCGTCACGCGCGAGGCCGATGTGAAGGCGCGCAGCGCCGAATTTCTGGGTCTCAGGAAATAGATGAGCGCCGCGATCCGTCAGGTGGCGATCCGGGGCCGGGTGCAGGGCGTCGGCTATCGCGCCTGGGTCGAGCACCG
>JBKJUA010000399.1:0-7187 GCA_046590305.1 Bradyrhizobium sp. | reverse complement strand
ATGCCTTCCAGCAGGGCTTCCTTCTCCTTCAGGCCCTCGTCGGTGAAGTCGCGCACGATGAAACCGATGGTGGCCTGCTCCAGCGCGCCTGAAATACCGATCGGATGCAGAAAGCCCTGCCGGCCCTCGGTGGTCTCCGGCGAGCAGGTATCTTTCGGCAGCCGCTCGATGATCGCGGCGGCGATCTTGATCGCGTGCTCCATCTTGCCCTTGGCGAAGCCCGGATGGGTGCTGACGCCTTCGATGGTGATGGTGGCGCCGTCGGCGGAAAAGGTCTCGTCCTCGATATTCCCCGCGGTCTCGCCGTCCATCGTGTAGGCGAAATCGGCGCCAAGTTTCTTCAGGTCGGCCCTGTCGACGCCGCGTCCGATCTCCTCGTCGGGCGTGAACAGGATCTTGATCGCGCCGTGTTTGATCTGCGGGTTACTCACCAGGAACTGCGCGGCATCCATGATTTCGGCCAGCCCGGCCTTGTTGTCGGCGCCGAGCAGGGTGGTGCCGTCAGTGGTGATGATGTCGTGGCCGATCTGGTCTTTCAGCGCGGGATGGTCGGCGGCCCGAATCACCTGGCTGGGGTCGGCCGGCAGCACGATATCGCCGCCGCGGTAGTTTTTGACGATCTGCGGTTTGACGTCCTTGCCGGTGCAATCGGGCGATGTGTCCATGTGCGAGCAGAAGCAGATCACCGGCACCTGCTTGTCGGTCGTGGCCGGGATCGTCGCATAGACGTAGCCGTGTTCGTCGAGATGGGCGTCGGCGAGGCCCATCGCCTGCAACTCGCCGGCGAGCAGGCGGCCGACGTCTTTCTGCTTTTCGGTCGAGGGGCAGGTGGGGCAGGTCGGGTCCGACTGGGTGTCGATCACCACGTAGCGCAGGAAGCGCCCGGTCACGGTGTGGGTGAACGCCAGGGGCAAGACCACGATCAGAACCGCCGGTGGGGCCGTGAAAGCCGGGTAAAGGGCCGTAGCGTCATTCCGGAGGCCGTATCGGCCGCGCCCGGAATGACGCTACGTCGGATGCCGGAAAAGGCGTCGGTCAGACGGCTTCCTTCAGTTCCTTGGCTGCGCGGAAGGCAACCTTCTTGCTGGCCTTGATCTGGATCGCTTCGCCGGTGGCAGGGTTGCGGCCCATGCGGGCGGCGCGCTTGCGCACCTGCAGGATGCCGAGGCCGACGATCCGGATGCGCTCGCCCTTCTTGAGGTGCCTGGTGATCCGGCTGACGAGGTCGCCCAGGATCTCTTCAGCCTTCTTCTTGGACAGTTCCTGGTCCTCGGCGATCGCCGCGGCCAAATGCTTCAGCGTGACGGTGGTCGGGGTCGCTGCCTTCTTCGCCATATTTGGCCCTCCTCGTTGGTGATGCCCTAAGGAAACTCAGACGTATCAGGCCTTAAATGATTCGATGGCGGACTGACTACGCTGTTTTGCCTGCAAACAGGCCATTATTTGCATCGACGTCGCAAAAATGCCCGACTGGCAAGGGGATTCGCAACAACCTTGACTTGGAAGGAACGCGCCTTTATGCCGTCCATTCGAAGCGGATCAGTCTGAGATCACGACGTCCGCGGGAGTAGCTCAGTTGGTTAGAGCGCCGCCCTGTCACGGCGGAGGCCGCGGGTTCGAGTCCCGTCTCTCGCGCCAGTGATCGCTGGATCGGCTTCATTTCCCTGATATCGCCAAACGCAAAAGGCCGCCCTGGGGCGACCCTTGTTCCTGTTATCCCAGAGAAATTCCAGACTTGAAATTCCAGAATTGCCTTAGCGGACCAGCGAGGCGTTGGAACTGGTGATCGTGATCGGCTTGCCGGCCTTCACGACCTGTGCGGTCTGGGTGTGGTCCGAACTGGTGCGGGCGGAGATTCCGAGAGCCGCCACCGCGATGCCGGCCACGAGGGCCACAACCACGATCTTCAGATGGGTCGAACGGTCTGCCGAGTGAATTGAGTGGTTCATCTGAGCCTCCAGAGCGACTTTGCCGCCGCATCGTTGGGCAGATGAGTACGCCCGCTCTGTTTCAGGATGGTTTCGTGGGTTCCCCAAAATGGTTTCGTCGGGATTTCCGGGGTATTTCTGCCGAGAGCGGCCGCCTGACCGACGTGCCTGAAGCCTGAAAAGACGTCGCCTGAAACGACCCGGGTCGATCGCCTCGCGCTGTTGTGCCCGAGTTATCCCGCCGCATGTGGCGACCGGCGGAGCCATGGAATTAGCTTGTCTTGCGCCCCTTGTTGCGCTGCGCTAAGCCTCAGAACAATTCCAATTAACGAATCTGCGGCCCCAGAAACCGCGGAATAAGGGCTCCGCCGATGTCCGGCATCTTGCAGCAATACCTTCCTCTCGTGGTGTTTATCGGGGTAGCGGGCCTGATCGGTTTGGCGCTGCTGATCGCTCCCTTTCTCCTCGCCTTCCAGCAGCCCGATCCGGAAAAGCTGTCCGCCTATGAATGCGGATTCAACGCTTTTGACGACGCCCGCATGAAATTCGATGTCCGATTCTATCTGGTGGCCATCCTCTTCATCATCTTCGACCTCGAAGTGGCATTCCTGTTCCCCTGGGCCGTGGCGTTCGGGAAGCTGGGCGCGACCGGATTCTGGTCGATGCTGGTTTTCCTCGCCGTCCTGACCGTCGGCTTTGCCTATGAATGGAAGAAAGGCGCGCTCGAATGGGATTGAGCCCCACCGCCGCATCGCCAGGATTCGCACCGGTCATCGCGCCGGCTGCGACCGGTATTCTGGATCCTTCGACCGGCCGGCCGGTCGGCGCCACCGATCCGTATTTTCTCGAGGTCAATCACGAACTGTCGGACAAGGGCTTCTTCATCACCGCCACCGATGACCTCATCACCTGGGCGCGCACCGGCTCGCTGATGTGGATGACGTTCGGTCTGGCCTGCTGCGCCGTCGAGATGATGCAGATGTCGATGCCGCGCTACGACGCCGAGCGATTCGGCTTTGCGCCGCGCGCCTCGCCGCGGCAGTCCGACGTGATGATCGTCGCGGGCACCCTGACCAACAAGATGGCGCCGGCGCTGCGCAAGGTCTACGACCAGATGCCGGAGCCGCGCTACGTCATCTCGATGGGGTCCTGTGCCAATGGCGGCGGCTACTATCACTACTCGTATTCGGTGGTGCGCGGCTGCGACCGGATCGTGCCGATCGACATCTACGTGCCCGGCTGCCCGCCGACGGCGGAAGCGCTGCTTTATGGCGTGATGCTGCTGCAGAAGAAGATCCGGCGCACCGGAACCATCGAACGCTAAGGGTGTGGGTATGGACGACGGCAGGCTCGACGCCCTGGGGCAGACGATTGTTAGTGCGCTGGCGGGTGCCGCAACCGGTCATTCAGTCGCGTTCAATCAACTGACGGTCACGATCGAGGCGAGCAAGATCGTCGATGTCGTGAAATTCCTGCGCGACGATCCCGGCTGCCGTTTCGTCAATTTCATCGACGTCACCGCGGTGGATTATCCCGGCCGCGAAAAGCGCTTCGACGTGGTCTATCATTTGCTGTCGCCGACGCTGAACGAGCGGATCCGCCTGCGTGCCTACGCCGACGAGGCCACCCAGGTGCCCTCGATAATCGACGTATTCCCCGGCGCCGACTGGTTCGAGCGCGAGTGCTACGACCTCTATGGCGTGATCTTCACCGGTCATCCCGACATGCGGCGTCTGTTGACCGATTACGGTTTCGACGGTCACCCGCTGCGCAAGGATTTCCCGCTCACCGGCTTCGTCGAGGTGCGCTACGACGACCAGGAGAAGCGGGTGGTCTATGAACCCGTCCGCCTCAACCAGGAATTCCGCAAATTCGATTTCCTCTCGCCCTGGGAAGGCGCCGACTATCCGGTGCTCCCGGGCGATGAGAAGGCGGGGCCGAAAGTCTGATCATGAACGAACAGAACCTTCGCAATTTTACCATTAACTTCGGGCCGCAGCATCCCGCGGCCCATGGCGTGCTGCGTCTGGTGTTGGAGCTTGATGGTGAAGTCGTGGCGCGGGTCGATCCGCATATCGGCCTTCTGCATCGCGGTACCGAAAAGCTGATCGAGCACAAGACCTATCTGCAGGCGATCCCGTATTTCGACCGGCTCGACTATGTCGCGCCGATGAATCAGGAACACGCGTTCTGCCTCGCGGTGGAAAAGCTGCTCGGCATATCGGTGCCGCGTCGCGGCCAATTGATCCGGGTGCTGTACTGCGAGATCGGCCGCATCCTGTCGCATCTTCTCAATGTCACCACCCAGGCGATGGACGTCGGCGCGCTGACCCCGCCGCTGTGGGGTTTTGAAGAGCGCGAAAAGCTGATGGTGTTTTACGAGCGCGCCTCCGGCTCGCGCATGCATGCGGCCTATTTCCGGATCGGCGGCGTGCATCAGGACCTGCCGCCGAAGCTGGTTGACGATATCGACGCCTGGTGCGATCCGTTCCTGCAGGTGGTCGCCGACCTAGAAACCCTGCTGACCGGCAACCGCATCTTCAAGCAGCGTAACGTCGACATCGGCGTGGTGACGCTGGCGCAGGCCTGGGAGTGGGGTTTTTCCGGCGTCATGGTGCGCGGCTCGGGTGCTGCCTGGGACCTGCGCAAGTCGCAGCCCTACGAGTGCTACGCCGAGATGGATTTCGACATTCCGATCGGCAAGAACGGCGATTGCTACGACCGCTACTGCATCCGCATGGAAGAGATGCGGCAGTCCGTGCGCATCATGAAGCAGTGCATCGCGAAGCTGCGCGCACCGGAAGGGCAGGGTCCGGTCGTCGTCGAAGACAACAAGATTGCGCCGCCCCGGCGCGGCGAGATGAAGCGCTCAATGGAAGCGCTTATCCATCACTTCAAGCTCTACACCGAGGGTTTCCGCGTGCCGGCCGGCGAGGTCTATGCCGCGGTGGAAGCCCCGAAGGGCGAGTTCGGCGTCTATCTGGTCGCCGACGGCACCAACAAACCATACAAGTGCAAGATCCGCGCGCCGGGCTTCGCGCATCTGCAGGCGATGGACTTTATCTGTCGGGGCCACCTGCTGGCCGACGTCTCGGCCATTCTCGGCTCGCTCGATATCGTGTTCGGAGAGGTCGATCGGTGATGGCGATGCCGCCCATCCAGTTTGACCGTGCTTCCGGGGCTCTCAAGGGTGCTAACCTGTGGGAGCGAACGGCCGCGCTGGCATTTGCAGCGGGTTCCAAAATTTCGTCGCACTTCTCGCACCGCGGCTACAACATGTGCGCCAATCTTTTGCGCAAGACGCTGCCGGAGCGCGACATCGACATCAAGCTGAATGCGGACGCGACCTTCGCGTTTCCGTATGGCGACGGCTACTGGAGCAAGCTGCTCAATCGCTCGTTTTCGTATGAGAATGAGCTAGAGGTGCTGTTTCAGCACTCCGCCGATGTCGACTACACGCTGCTCGATTGCGGCGCCAATTACGGTTACTGGTCGGTGCTGGTGTCCAGCGCACCCTACGGGTCGCACAAGGCGATCGCGATCGAGCCGTCGTCGCAGAATTTCGCCAAGCTGAAGAACAACGCCGCGATCAACGGCAACCGTTTCGAGGCGATGAAGTGCGCGATCGGCGCGGCAAGGGGCACCGCGCGGCTGTCCGGCACCAAGCACGAGGCGTTCAGCATCGCCGGCTCAGCCGGCGACGGCGGCGAGGAAGTGCCGGTCCTCGCGCTCGACAATCTCCTCGATGAGGGCAAGGTCTCGGCCAGCGGCAAGTTCCTGATCAAGCTCGACGTCGAGGGCGTCGAGATCGAGGCCATCAAGGGCGGCGCCCGGCTGCTGCAGGGTGATAGCGTCATCCTGTGCGAGGAGCACGGCAACGATCCGCATCATACCGTGTCGCGCTACATCCTCGAACAGACCCCGCTGAAGCTGATCGTATACGATCCTCGCAGCAATCTGCTGGAAACCGTGACCGAGCTTTCGATACTCGACCGCATCAAGGTTTCAACCCACGTCGGCTATAACGTGTTCGGCACGGCAAGCGCTTTCTGGCAGGACCGGATCAGCGCCCTGAACGCCGCGCGTCGCGCGCAATGAGAGACTGAGAGACAATGTCCGTCCGCCGCCTTGCACCTAAGGAATTTCAACCCGCGAACTTCACGTTTTCAGCGGAAAACCTCGCTTGGGCCAAGCAGCAGATCGCCAAATATCCGGAAGGCCGCCAGGCTTCCGCGGTCATACCGATCCTGTGGCGGGTTCAGGAACAGCATGAGGGATGGGTTTCGGAGGCGGCGATCCGCGCGGTCGCGGATTTGCTCGGCATGCCCTACATCCGGGCGCTGGAGGTTGCGACCTTCTACACGATGTTCCAGCTGCAGCCGGTCGGCAAGAAGGCCCACGTGCAGGTTTGCGGCACCACGCCATGCCGGCTGCGGGGCGCCGGCGACATCATCGAGGTATGCCAGAGCCGCATCCATCACGATCCCTTTCATCTGTCCAAGGACGGCAATTTCAGCTGGGAAGAAGTCGAGTGTCTGGGCGCCTGCGTAAACGCGCCGATGGTGCTGATCTGGAAGGACACCTATGAGGACTTGACCAAGGAAAGCTTCGGCAAGGTGCTGGACGGCTTTGCCTCCGGTAATCCGCCGAAGCCGGGTCCGCAAATCGACCGTCAGTTTTCCGCTCCCGTGGGCGGATTGACCACGCTGAAGGAAACGACATGAACAGGGTTCGCGCGGCCGGGCGGGGAGTGCCGATGCGATGAATAGCTGGCTCTACATCGCGTTGCATACGATCGCGGCGGCCGTGTTCATTTTTCTGCTGCAGCGCTATGCGCTGAACGCGTCGCTCGATTCAAGCCTGCTCTGGGCGCTGACCTTCGGCGGATGCGCCGCGGGTCTCGCCTACATGCAGTCCAAACGCTCATCTTAGGAAGTTTCACGTCATGCTCGACGACAAGGACCGCATCTTCAAGAACCTCTACGGTCTCCACGATTGGGGCCTCGAAGGTGCGCGCCGCCGTGGCGCCTGGGACGGCACCAAGGCGATCATTGACAAGGGCCGCGACTGGATCATCAACGAGATGAAGGCGTCCGGCCTGCGCGGACGCGGCGGGGCCGGATTTCCGACCGGGCTGAAATGGTCGTTCATGCCGAAGGAATCGACCGACGGCCGGCCGAGCTATCTCGTGGTCAATGCCGACGAGTCCGAGCCCGGCACCTGCAAGGACCGCGAGATCATGCGGCACGATCCGCATCT
>JBKJUA010000212.1:0-4948 GCA_046590305.1 Bradyrhizobium sp. | reverse complement strand
CTGGTTGTTCGGGCGCGGCTGCTTGCCGGAGCGCGGCCGGTTCTCGTCGCGAACCTGATTCGCGTCGCGATTCGCATCCGAAGAAATATTTTTTTCAGGCGCTTCCGAATCGCCGATTTCCGGCTCGATCACGCTGTTGGCGGTGGTCACGATCATTCCTTGTCGTCCGAATCGGGTGCGAGATCTCTTTGCACCGCAGGTGTTCGCAATAATTTCTCTATTCGTTCCGCTTCGTCGAATCGTTCGTCGACGCGGAAGCGGACATCAGGCGCGAATTTCAGGTTAACGCGGTGCGCGATCTCGCCGCGCAGGAACTTCTTGTTGCGTTCCAGTGCGGCGATCACCTTGTCGGTGTCGCGGCCGCCGAGCGGCATCACGTACACCGTCGCGAGCTTCAGGTCCGGCGACATCCGCACCTCCGGCACGGTGATGATGTGGCCCTCGAGTTCCGGATCGTGCACGCTACCCTGCGACAGAATGTCGGCGACGGCGTGACGCACCACTTCGCCGACCCGCAACTGGCGCTGCGAGCCGCCGGGGGCGGAGTCCTTCTTGTGATGACTGGGCATGGCGGTCTCTCGAAAACAAATCGTCATGGCCGGGTTTTTCCCGGCCATCGACGTTCTTCCTGCGGTGAATTCTTCAAGACGTGTATGCCCGGCACATAATAGCGAAGACGCGCTTCGCGCTTTTGGCCGGGCAATGACGTCGTCGTTCAATATCCTTCAGACGAAGCCGTAAGGTTCAGACTTACAGGCTGCGCTGGATCGTCTCCACGCGATAACATTCGATGACGTCGCCGGCCCGCATGTCGCCGTAATTCTCGAACGCCATGCCGCATTCCTGACCGGACTGCACTTCCTTCACTTCGTCCTTGAAACGCTTCAGCGTCGACAGCTTGCCTTCATGCACGACGACGTTGTCGCGAATCAGGCGGACATTGGCGCCGCGTTCCACGGTGCCGTCGGTGACGCGGCAACCGGCGACCTTGCCGACCTTGGAGATGTTGAACACTTCCAGGATCAGGGCATTGCCCAGCATGGTCTCGCGCAGCGTCGGCGCCAGCAGGCCGGACATCGCCTTCTTCACGTCATCGACAAGGTCGTAGATGATGTTGTAGTAGCGGATCTCGATGCCGTTGCGCTTGGCGGCGGCGGCGGCTTCCTTGTGGGCGCGGACGTTGAAGCCGATGATGGCGGCGTTGAAACCTTCTGCCAGCGTTACGTCGGATTCCGAAATGCCGCCGACACCTGCGTGCAGGATGCGCGCCATGACTTCTTCGGTGCCGAGCTTGTCGAGCGAGCCCAGGATCGCTTCCAGCGAGCCCTGCACGTCGGCCTTGATGATCAGCGGGAAATCCTTGCGGCCCGTGGTCTTGAGCTGCGACATCATCTGTTCGAGCGAGCCGCGCATGCCGGAAATCGAGGCCGCCGCGTTCTCGCGCTTCTGATGGGCGCGGTAGCTCGTGACCTGGCGGGCACGGGCTTCGTTCTCGACAACCGCGAGACGATCGCCGGCTTCCGGCGGTCCGTTGAAGCCGAGCACTTCCACCGGCACGGAAGGTCCGGCTTCGTCGATGGTTTCGCCCTGGTCGTTGATCAGCGCGCGGACACGGCCCATTTCGGCGCCGGCGACGATGATGTCGCCCACGCGCAATGTGCCGCGCTGCACCAGCACGGTGGCGACCGGACCGCGGCCGCGATCGAGCTTGGCTTCGATCACAGTGCCTTCGGCCGGACGATCGACATTGGTCTTGAGGTCGAGCAGATCGGCCTGCAGCGCCACCATTTCCAGCAGCTTGTCGAGGTTGGTCTTGTTCTTGGCGGAAACCTCGACGTCGACCACTTCGCCGCCCATCGATTCGACCTGCACTTCGTATTGCAGCAGTTCGGTGCGCACCCGCTCCGGCTTGGCGTCGGGCTTGTCGATCTTGTTGATCGCGATGATCATCGGAACCTTGGCCGCCTTGGCGTGATTGATCGCCTCGATGGTCTGCGGCATGACGCCGTCATCGGCCGCGACCACCAGGATCACGATGTCGGTGACCTTGGCGCCGCGCGCGCGCATCGCGGTGAACGCGGCGTGGCCCGGGGTGTCGATGAAGGTGATCTTCTTGCCGCTTTCCGGCGAGGTCACCTGATAGGCGCCGATATGCTGGGTGATGCCGCCGGCTTCACCCGAGACCACGTTGGCGTGGCGAAGCGCGTCGAGCAGCGAGGTCTTGCCGTGGTCGACGTGGCCCATCACGGTGACGACGGGCGAACGCGGCTCGGTGTCGGAGGAATCGTCGACAATGTCGAACAGGCCTTCCTCGACGTCGGAGGCGGCGACGCGCTTGACGGTGTGGCCGAGTTCCTCGGCGATCAGCTGCGCGGTGTCGGCATCGATCACGTCGGTGATCTTGTGCATCGCGCCCTGCTTCATCAGCAGGCGGATGACGTCAACCGCGCGCTCCGACATGCGGTTGGCGAGTTCCTGGATGTTGATGGCTTCCGGAATCACCACTTCGCGAATCAGCTTTTCCTTCGGCTCGTTGGACTGGTGTCCCTTGAGGCGCTGGGTGCGGCGGCGGAACGAGGCGATCGAACGCTCGCGGACGTCGTCGGCGGTCAGCGCCGTGACCAGCGTCAGGCGGCCGCGCTGCTTGGCGGGCGCCGGCTTGGCGGTGGTCTTCGGCGGCACGGCGGGGCGCACGGCGCCGCCCGGACCGCGACGGATCTGGCGCGGACCTTCGTCCTCGTCGGTGGCTTCGGCGGCAACGCCAGGCGCGCGCGCGGCAGGCGCAGCAGCGGCCTTGGCGGCGGCGGCGGTCTTGGCTTCGGCTTCGCCAAAACGCTTCTTGGCTTCGAGTTCCGCCTTGCGCTTGGCTTCCTCGTCCGCGCGGTGGCGATCTTCCTCGGCCTTGCGGCGGGCTTCGGCGGCTTCGCGCTCGGCCTGCTCGATGCCTTCCTTGGAATTGCGGCGCCTGGCTTCCTCTTCCGCCAGCCGGCGCTCTTCGACATCGCGGACCTTGGCGTCGGCGAGCGCGCTGGCGCGCGCGGAACGTTCGTCCTCGGTCAGGGTACGCAGCACCACGCCCGAACCGCCGCGCGGCGCGGCCGGCGGGGCGGGGCGGGACATCGGCGCCGGCCTCGGCGGCGCTGCCTTGGCAACGACCGGCTCCGGCGCGTGCGGCGCATCGGCTGGCCCATCGCCGCCGACGCGGCGCTTGCCACGCTTTTCGACCACGACCTGTTTGGTCCGGCCGTGGCTGAAGCTCTGGCGCACGGTGCCCGTCTCGACGCGCGGCTTCAGCGTCAAGGTTTTGGTCGGAACACTCAGTGTCTTGTCGCCAGGCGTTTTCGTATCAACCATTCAGCAGTCCTAATCTTGTTCTGTTGTGCGTGTCCGCACAGTCTGTTCAGGCGAGTTCTTGTTCGACAAATTCTTGTTAGGCGAGTTCTTGTTAGGCGAGTTCTTGTTAGGCAAGTTCTCGGCGCCGGCAGTCTTGTCGTCATCCGCCATCCGGTATCGGACCAGGAGTTGGCTGCGCGACAGGAACGTTTTGCTCGCCGGGCCCGCGAGCACGGCAGCATGTATCACATTTGACCGCCCTAGTGCCAAATCCAATTGTTCTGACGTCAGCGCCGTGACGACCGGGAATTCGGGCGATTCATCGCCGATTCCGGCGTTTTGCCTGACGATGGCGTTCAATTTGCGGATTCCGTCCGCGGCGCCGTCCGAAGCATGGATCAGAGCCTGCGCCTGCCCCAGTTTCAGGGCGCCCTCGACCTTGCTGAAGCCGGACACCACCTGGCCGGCCTTGGCGGCCATGGCCAGCGCCTCGCTGACGCTCCGCACCAGCAGGGCTTCGGTATCCGCCGCCAGCGTGGCCGCGGCGCGGACCTCGCGCTTGAAGCCCTTGCCGAACTGGTTACGCCGGACGGCTTCCGCCACCGCCTGCCGGGAGGCCGAAACCCACAGGCCCCGGCCGGGAAGCCTGCGCTTCAGATCCGGGATCACCTCGCCCTGCGGGGCGACGACAAACCGGATCAGTTCGTCGATCGGCCGCACCGCTCGCGTGACCGCGCACATCCGCTCCGTCGCAGACCTGTTGGTCCGCGGTCCGTTGTCGAGATCGGGGTCGGCGAGTGCAAGCATGCGTGCGACATCTCTCCTGTCATCTGCGCGTTACGGTCGCGCAGAACCGGTAGTCCATTTCGAAGGATCGCCGCATCAAACCGGCTGGTCTTCGGTGGCCTCGGCCTCGTCGGTCTTCTTGACGAGGTCGGCCTCGGTGATCCAGCCGGCGATGACGCGGGCCTGCATGATCATGTTCTCGGCGTCGTCGCGCGAAATTTCGTTGGCGTCGAGTATGCCGGGATGCTTGGTCGGCTCGCCGCCTTCCTTGCGCTCGGTCCAGCCCACCAGATCGTCGGTGGCGCAACCGGCGAGGTCCTCGACCGTCTTGATTTCGTTCTCGCCGAACTTCACCAGCATCTTCGAAGTCACGCCGGGCACCGTCTTCAGAGCGTCATCCACACCGAGTTCCTTACGTTTGTTTTCGAGTTCGCTTTCGAGCGTTTCCAGATATTCGCGGGCCCGGCTCTGCAACTCGGTGGCGGTTTCATCGTCGAAGCCTTCGATGCCGGCCAGTTCCTTGATGTCGACCAGCGCCAGTTCCTCCACCGAGGTGAAGCCTTCGGACGCCAGCAATTGTCCGACCACTTCGTCGACATTAAGCGCTTCCATGAACACCCGCGTAGAGTTCTCGAAATCGGCCTGGCGGCGCTCGGATTCTTCCTGTTCGGTCAGAATATCGATGTCCCAGCCGGTCAGCTGCGAGGCGAGACGAACGTTCTGTCCGCGCCGGCCGATCGCCAGCGACAGCTGGTTGTTGGTGTCGGGAACCACGACCTCGATGCGCTCGCGGTCCTCGTCGATCACGACCTTGGCGACTTCGGCGGGC
>JBKJUA010000194.1:0-17290 GCA_046590305.1 Bradyrhizobium sp. | reverse complement strand
TGATGGACCGCTGCAAGGTGGACACGCCGGTGCTGGCGGAGGCGGAGACCAAGCACCAGGTGGCGTGCTGGCTTAATGAGGGAACGGGGCGGGCGTTGTAAAGTCTCTCGTCGTCCTTGCGAACGCAGGAACCCATGGCCACAGGCCATCGTGGATACAACAGGTCGTCGAACAGCTTTCTGAGATCGAGAGATCACGCGGTATGGGTCCCTGCGTTCGCAGGGACGACAAAGCTCCGTACGATACTTTCGTCATTGCGAGCGAAGCGAAGCAATCCAGCTTTGTCGCAACAAGCAACATGGATTGCTTCGCTTCGCTCGCAATGACGTGGTTAAGCCGCCGCCTCAATCTCGACCACGATCTTTCCGGTCGTCACCTGCTCCCCTTCGACAACATCGATCGCCGAAATCGTGCCTGCGATATCAGCGGTGTGCACATGCTCCATCTTCATCGCTTCGAGCGTCATCACCGGCTGACCGGCCTCGACTTTCTCGCCGGGCTTGACCAGCACCGCGACGACGCGGCCGTTCATCGCGGCGCGGACCTTGCCGTCGCCGCCGTTTGACGCCGCAGCGGCAGGCGCCGCCAGGGTCAGGTCGCGGACCGCCAGCGTCACACCCCGGTGCAGGAGGAACAGCCGGTCGCGGTCGCGCAGGAACCTGGCGGATTCCATCAATCCATTGCTGCTGAAGTGAATGCTGTCGCCATCGAGCGCGTGGATCTCCATCCGGTACGACGTGTTTCCGAGAGTAGCGAGATAGCCGCCGTCGCGCTCGCGGCCGATTTCGAACTCATGGATGCCATGATCCAGTTCGACGCGGGCCGGCACCAGAAAACTCGCCGCCAGCGTTCTTCCGCTGCGCCACGGCGGCGCAAATGGATCGGTGACGTAAAGAAGTACCGCCGCCAGCGCCGCCTCCGATGCAGCGTCGGCGCGCGGCGCCAACAACTCGTCGCGATGCCGGCCGATGAATGCCGTGGTCGCTTCGCCCCGGGCAAAGGCCGGATACGCCAGGCAGGCGGCGAGAAAGGCCTGGTTGGTCATGACCCCGAACGCGGCGACCTGTTCGAGACCAAGAATGAGCTGACGCCGCGCCGCGTCGCGGCTTTCGCCATGACTGATCAGTTTGGCGATCATCGAATCGTAGAACGGCGGAATCTCGGAACCCGACTGCAGCGCGTGCTCGACGCGGATGTCGCCGGGCATCTCCCACAGCGCCATGCGGCCGGATTGCGGCATGAAGTCGTGTCCGGCGTCTTCCGAACACAGCCGCACCTCGATAGCATGACCCGTGAATGTGATATCTCCCTGCCTCAGCCCGAGCGGCGCGCCGCCGGCGACCCGCAGTTGCAACTCGACCAGATCGAGCCCGGTGATCGCCTCGGTGACGGGATGCTCGACCTGCAGCCGCGTATTCATTTCCATGAAATAGAATTCGCCCGATGCATCGAGCAGGAATTCCAGCGTGCCGGCGCCTTCATAGCCGATCGACCTGATGGCGGCCACCGCGACCGCACCCATCCGCGCCCGCAACTCCGCCGACACCGCCGGCGACGGCGCTTCCTCTATCAGCTTTTGATGCCGTCGCTGCACCGAGCAGTCGCGCTCGCCGAGATGGATGGCGTTGCCATGGCGGTCGCCGAACACCTGGATTTCGATGTGACGGGGATCCGCGATGGCGCGCTCCAGAATCACGGTGGGATCGCCGAACGCGCCCTGCGCTTCCGATCGCGCGCTGCGCAACGCATCCGAGAACGCCGTGGCATCCGCGACCAGCCGCATGCCGCGCCCGCCGCCGCCGGCGACCGCCTTGATCATGACGGGAAAGCCGATCTTGCCGGCCTCGGCCAGCATGACGGCGTCGCTCTGGTCGGCGCCCTGATAGCCGGGCACGCAGGGCACGCCCGCCGCCAGCATGATCTCCTTGGCGCCAGCCTTGTTGCCCATCGCCTTGATGGCTTCCGGCGATGGCCCGATGAACACCAGACCTGCATCGCGGCACGCTTGCGCGAAATCTTCGTTCTCGGCGAGGAAGCCGTAGCCGGGATGTACCGCATCGGCGCCGCCGGCTTTCGCCGCCGCGATGATCGCCTCGATCTTCAGGTACGATTGCGACGGCAGCGCCTCGCCAATGCGGATGGCTTCGTCGGCCTCGCGCACATGCAAGGCATCGCGGTCCGCGTCGGAGTAGACCGCGACCACGCCATAGCCGAGACGGCGCGCGGTACGCATGATTCGCAATGCGATCTCGCCGCGATTGGCGATCAGTATTTTTGAGAACGGTGTCGACTTCATCTGCACCTTCATGGCCGCGCGACCGAGAACTGCATGGCTTGCGGCTTGCGCGCCTCGGCCTCCCGGCAGATCGCCAGCACTTGCGAAAGCACGCCGCGGGTATCGCGCGGATCGATCACGCCGTCGTCGAGCACGCGGGCACTCGTCGAGAACACGTCCATCTGGCCATCGAACACGCCGGTGATTTGCGCTTTCATCGCATCGATCTTGTCTTTCTCGATTGGCTTGCCGCGCCGCAGCGCGGCGGCTTCCGTGACGATCGCCATGGTTTCAGCGGCTTGTTCGCCGCCCATCACGGCGGTCCTGGCATTGGGCCAGGAGAAGCAGAAGCGGGGATGGAAGCCGCGGCCGCACATGCCGTAATTGCCGGCGCCGAACGATGCGCCGCAATAGATGGTGATCTGCGGCACCGTGGCCGAGGTCACCGCCTGGATCATCTTCGAGCCGTGCTTGATCATGCCGGCTTCTTCATAGGCCTTGCCGACCATGTAGCCTGTCGTGTTGTTGAGATAGAGCAGCGGCGTGCGCGACTGGCAGCAGACCTGGATGAAATGCGTCGCCTTGTTGGCGCCGGGAACGTCGAGCGGGCCGTTGTTGGTTATGATGCCGATCGCATGGCCCTCGATGCGGGCGTGGCCGCACACCGTGGCCGGGCCATAATTAGCGCCGAATTCGGTGAAATCGGAATCGTCGATGAAGCGTGCGATGGCCTGACGCATGTCGACCGGCCGCTTGTGGTCCATCGGCATGATGCCGAGCAATTCTTCGGGGTCATGGCGTGGCGGACGATGCGAAGCCTTGTCCGCTTCCGGCCGGTCCCACTGCAGATTGCCCATGATGTCGCGCGCGATCCGCAGCGCATCACGGTCGTCTTCGGCGAGATAGTCGCCGAGCCCGGAAATGCTGGTGTGCATCTCGGCGCCGCCGAGTTCTTCTTCGGTGGCGATTTCTCCGGTCGCGGCCTTCAGCAGCGGCGGCCCCGCCAGAAACGCGCGGGTGCGGCCGCGCACCATCACGATGTAGTCGGACAATCCGGTCTGGTAAGCACCGCCGGCGGTAGACGAGCCGTGCGTCACCGTCACCACCGGCAGGCCCGCCGCCGACAGCCGTGCCAGATTGCGGAAAATGTTGCCGCCGCGGATAAAATCCTCGACGCGGTAGCGCAGCAGATTGGCGCCGGCGCTTTCGACCAGCTGCACGTAAGGCAGCTTGTTCTCCAGCGCCATCTCCTGCACCCGCAGCGTCTTGTCGAGGCCGTAGGGTTGCAGCGCACCGGCATCGATACCGGAATCATTGGCCGCGACCATGCAGCGGATGCCGGCGACGAAGCCGATGCCGGCGATCAGCCCGCCGCCGGGAATGCTCTTGTCGGCATCTGATACATCGAACATGTAGCCGGCCAGCGTCGACAGCTCGATGAAGGGCGTGCCGGGATCGAGCACCAGCGCCACCCGCTCGCGCGGCAGCAATTGGCCGCGCTTGTGAAACCGGTCCTTGGCGCCGGCCGACGCCGCGCGCGCCCGCTCTTCGAGGCCGCGCATCCGCGCAATCAGCGCCAGCATGCCGTCGCGGTTGGCCCGAAAGGCCGTGCTGTTCGGGGCGACGGTCGATTCAATGATGGCCACTACGCGTGCTCTTTCGTGAAATGTTCTGCAAAGGCCTGCCGCAGTTCGACCTTGCGCAGCTTGCCGGTCGCCGTCATCGGCATTTCCTCGACGATCCTGACGATTTTCGGAACCTGGAAGCCGCCGAGATGCTTGCGGCAATGCTCGGATATTTCAGCCTCGTCCGCGACCGCGCCGGGTTTCAATTTGACGAAGGCCGACACCGCTTCGCCCCATTGCGGATGCGGCAGGCCGACCACGGCGGCGTTCTGCACAGCGGGATGCGCCAGCAGCGTCTCCTCGATCTTCCCGGAGGCGACGTTCTCGCCGCCGGACTTGATCATGTCCTTCTTGCGATCGAGGAACAGCACTTCGCCGTGCTCGTCGATGACAGCGAGATCGCCGGTATGGTGCCAGCCGAATTTTCGCGCCTCTTCGGTCGCCTTCGGATCCTTGTAATAGCCCATCATGACGTTGGGGCCGCGATGCACCAGTTCGCCGGCCTGGCCGCGCGGCAGCAAATTGCCGTCGTCGTCCATGATGGCGGTCTCGTTGACCATCAGTGACTCGCCCCAGTAATTGCCGAAGCGCTTTAATTGCCGGTCCGGCTGCGACATCGTGGTGGCCGGATACATTTCGGTCTGGCCGCTCGACAGTACGAAATTCGGGCACATGTCGGCCATCGCGCGCTCCAGCAGCGGGCGGCTCATCGGCGCCATGGTGTAGATGCAGGCTTTCAGGCCGGTGAGGTCATATTCCCGGCGGCGCGGGTGATCGAGAATCGCCTGGTACATCAGCGACAACCCGACGAACACGGTGAGCTTGTCGCGCACGATCGCTTCCATGCAGACCACGGGATCGAAGCCACGCATCAGCGCCATGCGGCCGCCGACCGAAAGATAACTCAACAGCAGCACATGGCCGGCGCAGTGGAACAGCGGAAACTGACCCGTGATGCCGTCATTGCGGTCGAGATGCATCTCGATGCAATTGCTCATCACCGCCATGACAACGGCGAGATGGCAGTGCATCGCGCCTTTCGGACGCGAGGTGGTGCCCGAGGTGTAGATAATCATCGCGAGATCGCGCTCGTCGAAATCGATATCGGGCTCGATCTGGGACTGGCCCTTGATCAGATCGTTGAACTCTTCAAGGCCGGCCCCTGCCGCCTGGCCGGTGAGATCAACCGCGATCAGGTCGGTGCCGCGCTTTTGCAGCGCGGCGCAGCGCTCCGGCTGGGCATGCAGATTGTCGTCGATCAGCGCAAAGCGCACTCCGGCATGGTCGAGGATATAGTCCATATCGGCGGGGCGGAGCATGGTGTTGATAGGCACCCAGACCAGCCCGGCGCGGTGAATGCCGAACAGCGCTTTGACGAATTCGACCGAATTGTTGCAGATGGTCGAAATCTTCTCGCCGGGCTTCAAGCCACGCGCGACCAGATAATTCGCAAAGCGATTGGCGTCGCGCTCGATTTCGGTGAACGTCACGCGCCGGTCGCCGTCGGTCACCGCAACCCGATCCGGAAACCGCGCCGCCGACTTCTTCAACAGATCACCGATCGCCACCCGGTCGATGCGGCCGGGGCCGGATACGCCGCCGGTGGCGGTCAGATTGCTCATATTGCCTCCAATTGCTGGGCCGTCATTCCGGGATGGTCCGAAAGACCAGACCCGGCATCCCGAGATTCCGGGTTCGCGCTAACGCGCGCCCCGGAATGACGAGTTGGCACGTTACCTGTGCTCAGCCTCAATTCGGCTTCTTCCCCAACCCGAGGCTCTCGACCACCTTCCGCTCGGAATCGATCTGCTCGGTGACGAATTTCCGGTAGTCCTCGGTGCTCTTGTAATTGGCCACCATGTCGTATTTGGCCAGGTTTTCCAGCAACGCCGGCTCCTCGATCGCTTTCTTGAAGGCATCATGCAGCTTGGCGACCACCTTCGGATCCATCCCCTTCGGACCGGCGATGCCGAACGGCGAGTCGAATACGAAGGGGTAGCCGAGCTCCTTCATGGTCGGCACGTCGGGCCAGTTCTTCGACCGTTGCGCGGTCCAGATCATCAACAGGCGCAGCTTGCCGGCATCCACCAGCGCCTTCCATCCGGTGCCGTCGGCCTGCAGCATCGTGTGATTGCCGAGCACCGCCGCGTTGGACTCGGCATTGCCCTTGAAGGGCACCTGGGTGAACTTGACGCCGGACTTCGCGGCGATCTGCTCCATGCCGATATGCAGCGACGTCGCCGCGCCCGGCGTGGCGTAGGTGACCTTGCCGGGATTGGCCTTGGCGTAATCGATCACGTCCTGCCACTTCTTGAATGGCGTATCGACATTGGTGGTGACACCGAAGGTGTAGCCGGTGAGATGTACGATGTAGCTGAAGTCCTTTTCCGCATCCCACGACGCCTGCTGCATCAGCGGCAGCCGGAACACCGTGATCGGGATCTGCGAGATGGTGTAGCCATCCGGCTTGGCGGAGGCGGCCATCGTTGCCGGGCCGATCGCGCCGCTGCCGCCGGGCTTGTTGTCGACCACGATCGGCTGGCCGAGATGCTTGGCGGCCGCCTCCGCGATGGCGCGCATCGCGATATCGGTGGCGCCGCCGGGAGGCCATGGAACGATCAGCGTGACGGGCTTTGAGGGATAGTCCTGGGCCATGGCGGCCGGGGCCATCCACAGCGCGCTGGCTGCGGCAAGGATCAGCGCGATCGAAGACAGCCGCAACTGGCAGTTCGCTCTCATGAGGCCCTCCTGTGTTCGGTTCAAATCCGGTTTCCTTCCGTCATTCCGGTGCGACACGAAGTGTCGAACCCGGAATCTCGAGATTCCCCGGTGCGCAATTGCGCACCTGTGGTTCATCGCTGCGCGATGCCCCGGAATGACCATCGATTTCAACGTCCAATCCCGAAAATCCGGCGCGCTTCCGCCGGGCTCGCGATCTCGCGGCCCGCGTTGCGCGCGCAAGTGGCGATGCTCTCGATCAGTTGGCCGTTCGATGTCACCTTGGCGCCGTCGGGCTGATAGAAAGTATCTTCCAGCCCGGTGCGCAGATGACCGCCGAGATCGGCGCAGCGCTGATGCAGCGGCCAGATTTCGGCGCGCCCGATCGCGGTAACCTGCCAGTTCGCTTCCGCCGCTTTCAACTTCAGCAGGATCGGCAGCAATTCCGGATCGGCCGGCATGCCCGACGCAACACCCATGACGAAATTGTACTCCAGCGGTCCTGAATACATCCCGGTCTGCCGGTACATTCCGACGCAGCGCACGATGCCGACGTCGAAACATTCGAATTCGGGAATCGTGTTCGCGACTTTCATGACGTCGAGATAGTCCTGCACCTTCTCGACCGCGTTATCGAACATCATCGGCGGCCAGGCCCAGCTATTGTCGGCCTTCACTTTCAGATAGTTCAGCGAGCCGGCGTTGCAGGCCGCCATTTCAGGCCTGGTTTCACGTACGCAATCAAGCGCACCCTGATAATTGGGTCCGGAGGTTCCCGTGGTGTGGTTGATGATGACGCCGGGGCAGGCTTCGCGGATCGCCTGCTGGATTTCGCGCGATACCGCCACTTCCCAGGACGGCAGATGTCCCTTGCCCGGCGCCTGCTGGCGCAGATGGATATGCATCACGCTGGCGCCGGCATCGAACGCGGCTTTGGCCTCGCGCGCCATTTCCTCCGGGGTGACCGGGACGTGATGCTGCTTCGGATCGGTCAGCACGCCGTTCAGCGCGCAGGTGATGACAGCCTTGTCGCTCATGAATCAGCCCTTGGATCAGCCTTCGATCGGTTCAGCTCGCGACGCACGCGCGCATGCATTGTGTTCGCGTCGGATCATGCGGCCCGCTTCATCCGGCTTCTTGCGTCAACGCGCTATCGCTGGTTCCGATCGCGTCAGGCCCGCCCTTGACGCAATCCGGCACCGGGCATGCCGGCTTCGCTGCGGTAAATCGCGAGGTCCCTGGAGCCCGAGAAAATCGCGCGGGGTTTCAGTCCGTAAAACCGGCGGATCGAATGGCTGAAATGGGTGGAGTCGGGATAGCCGATGTCCTGCGCCAGATGCGCGAGGTTGAGGTCCTGGTTGGCGAAGTGCAGCAGATGCCGCGCGCGTTTCCAGGCCCGGAACGCGCGGAACGAGATGCCGGTTTCCTGCTTGAATAGATGCAGGAAGCGCGACGAGGAGAGCCCGGCCTCCGCGGCACAGCTTGCCGCCGTCACCGGCTCACCGCAGAACCGGCCGATCTGCGCGATCGATGTGATGACGCGCGGATCGAGCGAACGTGGCGGCAGCGTCTCGCCGAAGCACATGGTGTCGAATTCGGCATTGCTGATGTCATCGCCATGCTGCCGCAGTTGCAACGCGCGATAGGCCGCGCGGATGCGCTGCGCAAAGAATGGTGCGTCAGTTCCTGAAAGCCGCGCCGCCAACTCCTCGAAGGCGCCTTCACGAACGCTTTCCGGTTCGATAACGAGGCAGATCGCCGAGCGATGGTCGCTGGCGATGGTATGGCGCACGTCGGGCGCCACGACGGCCAGCTCACCGTAGCTTTCGCCCCCATTGGCGGTGGTCAGCCAGAGGCCCGCCTCGATCGATACATAGACATGAAACGCACCCGGACAGCGTTGCCGCGGACGGCCGAGCAGGCCGGCGTAAAACACCCGCTCCGGCGTAATCAGCATCAGATGGCCGGATTCCCGGCGCGCGCTGTCATTCATTTCCGTCCTCTCCCGGGAGCGAGGTCTGCTTCTTGCCGCATGAACGCGGGCTCTCTGGCGGAGCAGGCGGCAGAATACAGAAATCGCAGCCAATGTCACCGCGATAAAGTTCGGGTAATGCTCAGGATTTGGCCGGTATTTGGGGGGAGCGCGGTGAACCCTCAGGAGCGCCGCGCGACCTTCTGCTCTTCACCCGCCAGCGTTTCCGCAGCGACCGCCTTCCGATAGCCGTCGCGCGCCTGCAGGCGCTGCCAATAGGCGGCGACGTTGGGCCCGAAATCTTTCGATAACCCGATGTTTTCCGCCAGCCGCAGCGCGTAGCCGATCGCGATATCGGCCGCCGTAAAACGGCCGGCGACCAGCGTCTCCGCATTCCCGGTGGCGGCCTCGACCGCCCGTAGCCTCCCCAAAAACCATTTGGCGTAATCGCCGGCCACCTGCGGACTGCGCCGTTCCTCGGGTTCGAGCTGGGCGTAACGGAGCACCAGCGTTTGCGGAAAGGTCAACGTCGCGTCACTAAAGTACATCCAGTTCAGGAACGCGCCATAGGCCGGTTCGTCAACCCCGACCACCAGCGGCGTCGGCCCGTGCCGCGTGCCGAGATAGTGACAGATGCCGGTCGACTCCGTCATTCTGGTTTCGCCGTCGATCATGAACGGAATGGTGCCGAGTGGATTGATCGCGAGATATTCCTTGGCGAATACCCGCGGCGGGAACGGCAACATTTTCAGCTCATAGGGCAGGCCCATCTCTTCCAGCATCCACACTGGCCGGAACGAGCGTGCGGCGTGGCAATGATAGAGCGTGATCATTTTGCATCCATTCGATTGTCCTCATGGTGAGGAGTGCGTTCGGCAGCGCCTGCGCTGGCCGGCGCACGTCTCGAACCATCTGGTAGCACAACTCATCTTTCGAGACAGCGCAATTCAAATCGTAGCCCGGATGGAGCGCACCGGTCGGTGCGGAACGCGCCGAGCGGTGGGCGAAATCCGGGGAAACCGTGGCCACAGAGGGACCGTCCCGGATTGCGCCAGCGGGCGGCGCTCTGCGCCGACCGCTGGCTCCATCCGGGCTACGATCACGCAATCAGAGATTCGCCCCCTCGATGATGCTGCCGAACCGGACATAGCCCTTGCCGTCCCAGCGTTGCAGCTGCATCTGCCGCAGCGGATGGTGGTTGGTCGGGCTGGTGTTGACGCGGACGCCCGGCAGCAGCGTCGGGACCTCGAGATTTTTCAGATTTTGACCACCGCCGAGTTCGGCGAGGTCCCCAGCATCGAGAACAGGAAGGCGACATTGTCGCTTTCGATCAGCTTGCGGGTTTGCTCGACGGTCTTCGCCGGGTTGAAGGCATCGTCATAAAAGATAAAATTGATCTTGCGGCCGGCGATGCCACCCTGCTCGTTGATCATCTTGAAATAGGCATCGGAGCATCGCGCGATGGTGCCGAGCGCGGAGACCGGACCGCTTAGCGACGTGGTGCATCCGATCTTGATCTCGGTGGCGGTGACGCCGGGGGTCTCCTGGGCGCGGGCGGGACCGGCAAGTGCCACGACACCGGCCGCGGCCGAGCCGGCCAGCAGGCAACGGCGGTTGAGCAATGTTATGCTTTCCTCCAGGTTACGTTGAACCCAACAGCTTGCGAACATTGCGCCGTCGTTGCATGCAGTCTCGACAAAATCCGCGCCAGCATCTTGCGTTTACGCGCTGATCAGCTAGTCGACACAAGACGGCGCGCCGGCAAGGCGCAAGCTCACCGCAACGAGGAAAGGCCAGGCGATGGATTTTGAACATAGTCCGAGAGCGATCGAGCTGCAGGGAAGACTGTCGGCCTTCATGGATAGAAACGTCTATCCCGTCGAGCATCTCTACAAGGAACAGGTCGACAACGGCCATCGCCATCACCGGCCGCCGATCCTGGAAGACCTCAAGCGCCGCGCCCGCGCCGAGGGGCTGTGGAATCTGTTCCTGCCCGGCGACCATGGCGCGGGCATCAGCAATCTCGACTACGCGCCGCTGGCCGAGATCATGGGGCGGGTGTCATGGTCGTCCGAGATCTTCAACTGTTCGGCGCCCGACACCGGCAACATGGAAGTGCTCACGCTGTACGGCTCCCCGGAGCAGAAGAAGCGCTGGCTCGAGCCGCTGCTGGCGGGCGAGATCCGCTCGGCCTTCTCGATGACCGAGCCTGAAGTGGCGTCCAGCGACGCCACCAACATCCAGTGCAGCATCCGCCGCGATGGCGGAGACTACGTCATCAACGGCCGCAAATGGTTCACCTCGGGCGCCATGAGCGAGGATTGCAAGATAATGATCGTGATGGGCAAGACCGATCCCGACAATCCCAACAAGCATTTGCAGCAATCGATGGTGCTGGTGCCCCGGGAGACGCCCGGCGTTCGCATCGTGCGCGACATGCGCGTGTTCGGCTATGACGAGGCGCCGGTCGGCCATCCCGAGATCGTCTACGACAATGTGCGGGTGCCGGCGGAAAACATCCTGCTCGGCGAAGGCCGCGGTTTTGAGATCGCACAGGGCCGTCTGGGACCGGGGCGCATTCACCATTGCATGCGGCTGATCGGCTGCGCCCAGCGCGCGCTCGAACTGATGTGCGCCCGCGCGCAATCCCGCATCGCCTTCGGCAAGGCGCTCGGCGAACAGGGATCGGTGCGCGAGGACATCGCGCATTCCTGGTGCGAGATCGAGCAGGCGCGCCTGTTGACGCTGCGCGCCGCCGAAAAGATGGACCGTGAGGGCAACAAATCCGCGCGCGACATGATCGCCGCCGCAAAAGTCGTGGTGCCGAGCATGGCCGCCCGAATCATCGACCGCGCCATCCAGATCCACGGCGCCGCCGGCGTCTCGCAGGACACATTCTTGGCCGAAGCCTACATGTACGCCCGCTTCATGCGACTCGGTGACGGCCCGGATCAGGTGCACCTGGCGCAGTTGGGGCGGGGATTGCTGAGGCGGTATGGGTCGGCGGGGTGACTCGACTCACCCGCCACTTGCCGGGAGAGGTCGACGCGGTCTCCTTCCCAAAAAAATATCGAAAACGACCCCATGTACAGAATGGCTAGATTGGCTGCACCCGTCCCAGCACAAGATATAGTATGGCTCCGTCGCCATCGCTCCTCGCAAGGACGGAGGAGCCACCATCGCTTCATCACAGTTATGAGTGTGGCGGCCGTCGGTGAACCTCCCCGTCGCCTCATACATTGCCATGCTTCCGCAATTCCAGCCGGGCGATCTGGTTGCGGTGAACCTCATCAGGCCCATCCGCCAGCCGTAGCAGCCGCGCCGTCGCATAGGCCGCGGCCAGCCCGAAATCATTGCTGGTGCCGCCGCCGCCATGGGCCTGGATTGCCCAGTCGATCACCTGGCAGGCCATGTTGGGCACCGCGACCTTGATCATGGCGATTTCGGCCTTGGCCTCGCGGTTGCCGACGGTATCCATCATGTGCGCGGCATGCAGGGTGAGCAGCCGCGACTGCTCGATCATGATGCGGGATTCCGCGATGCGCTCCTGGGTGACGGTCTGTTCCGACACCGGCTTGCCGAAGGCGACGCGGCTGCGGGTCCGGACGCACATCTTTTCCAGGGTCCGTTCGGCGAGGCCAATCAGTCGCATGCAGTGATGAATGCGGCCGGGGCCGGGCCGGCCCTGCGCGATTTCAAAACCGCGGCCCTCGCCGAGCAGCATGTTGGTGGCGGGCACCCGCACATTGTCAAACACCACTTCCGAGGCGCGGTCCGGCACTCCGTAGAAGCCGAACACCGGGATCGGCCGCAAAACCTTGACGCCCGGCGTGTCCATCGGCACCAGGATCATCGACTGCTGGCGATGCCGGTCCGGATTGTCAGGATCGGTCTTGCCCATGAAGATGCATATCCTGCAACGCGGGTCGGTGGCGTTGGTGGTGTACCATTTGCGGCCATTGATGACGTAATCATCGCCGTCGCGCACGATCGAGCTTTCAATGTTGGTGGCATCGCTCGAGGCCACGGCCGGCTCGGTCATCGCGAAGCAGGAACGAATTTCACCTGCCAGCAGTGGCTTCAGCCACTTCTCCTGATGCTCCCTCGTGCCGTAGCGCGCCAGCACTTCCATGTTGCCGGTGTCGGGCGCCGAACAGTTGAACAGTTCGGGCGCCAGATGCGAGCGCCCCATCACCTCGCACAGCGGCGCATATTCGAGGTTGGTGAGACCCGCGCCGTGCTCGCTCTCGGGCAGGAACAGATTCCAGAGACCGGCCTCGCGCGCTCTGGGTTTCAGTTCCTCGACCACCGGATAGACCTTCCAGGGCCCGAGTTCCTCGGCTTCCTTGTAGAACCGCTCTTCATTCGGATAGACGTGGCGGTCCATGAACGACTGCACGCGATGCTTCAGTTCGGTGACTTTCTGGCTTTGCTCGTAGAACATCGTTGCTCCTGTTCATGGTCTGTGGCTTGCGGCGTAGCACATGCTACTCCCTCATGGTGAGGAGCACAGCGGCAGCGCCCTTGCGCTGTCGGTGTGCGTCTCGAACCATCTGGCACACCGACTGACGCCATCCTTCGAGACGCGCGCCCCAAGAGGGGCGCGCTCCTCAGGATGAGGACCATCTATCACTTTCGACCAACTCCGGGCAGCGTGCCCATCATCTTGCACAGCACCGACAGCATCACCTCGTCGGCGCCGCCGCCGATCGAGGTCAGGCGGCTGTCGCGATAGGCGCGGCTGACATGGGTCTCGTTCATGAAGCCCATGCCGCCCCAGAACTGCAGGCAGGCGTCGGTCAACTCGCGACCGAGCCGTCCGGCCTTGAGCTTGGCCATGGTTGCCAGACGCGTGACGTCCTCGCCGGCCACCAGCGCCTCGGCGGCGCGGTAGATCAGCGCGCGCAGCAGCTCGACCTCGGTCTGTAGTTCCGCCAATTTGAAGTGGACTATCTGGTTGTCGAGGATGCTCTGGCCGAACGCCTTGCGATTGCGGGTGTATTCGATGGTCTCGGCGATGATATATTCGTGCGCCTTGAGGCAGGCTGCCGCGCCCCACAGCCGCTCCTCCTGGAACTGGACCATCTGGTAGGTAAAGCCCATGCCTTCCTCGCCGATCCGGTTGCGCTTCGGCACCCGCACCTCATCGAAGAAGATCTGCGCGGTATCGGACGAGCGCATCCCCATCTTGTCGAGTTTGCGCGCGACCTGAACGCCCCTGGTTTTCATTGGCACGCAGATCAGCGACTTGTTGCGGTGCTTCGGGCCATCGCCGGTGTTGGCCAGCAGGCAGATCCAGTCGGCCTTGACGCCATTGGTGATCCACATCTTGCCGCCATTGATGACGTAATCGTCGCCGTCGGAGCGGGCGTGGGTCTTGATCGAAGCGACATCGGAGCCCGCGCCCGGCTCCGACACGCCGATGCATGCCACGGCATCGCCCGCGATCGCGGGCGCCAGAAATTCGCGCCGCACTTCATCCGAGCCGAACCGGGCCAACGCCGGCGTCGCCATATCGGTCTGCACCCCGATCGCCATCGGCACCCCGCCGCAATGGATCGCGCCGAGTTCCTCCGCCATCATCAGAGCATAGCTGTAATCGAGCCCCTGGCCGCCGAACTCGACGGGCTTGTTGAGACCGAGAAAGCCGAGGTCGCCGAGTTTCTTGAACAGCTCGTGCGAGGGAAATTGCTCCGCCTTCTCCCATTCATCGACGAAGGGATTGATTTCGGTCGCGATGAACTTTTGCAGCGTGTTGCGGGCGTCTTCGTGGTCTGCGGTGAAGATCATGTTTATCCCTTTGTCATTCCGGGCGGCGCGAAGCGTCGAACCCGGAATCTCCATCGTTCCATCTCCAGATTCTCTGATGTGCAAGTGCCCATCAAAGTTCGCGCTAGCGCGCGCCCCGGAATGACGGTGCCTTTCGTGTCCGGGCTAGCCTGCCTCGCCCGGTCTTCTCCCCTCCCCCGCGAAGCGGTGGGGAGGGGCCGGGGGTGGGGGTCTATCTGCGCACACAACTCTCAGCGAATTTGCCGAAACGCCCCCCACCCCCGACCCCTCCCCGCCACGCGCAAGTGCGCGTGGGAGGAGGGGAGAACTTCACAGCCCCATCTGCCGGCTCGCGAGGTCCTTCATGATCTCCTCGCTGCCGCCGCCGATGGCGTTGACCTTGACCTCGCGATAGATGCGCTCGACCTTGATGCCGCGCATGAAGCCGGCGCCACCGAAAATCTGCACCGCCTCGGAGGCGCAGAACGCCATGGTCTGCGTCGCCTGATTCTTCAGCATGCAGATCTCGGCGACCGGGCTTTCGCCATGGTCGAGCCGCCACGCCAGCATTTCCAGCATCGCCTGCGTCGCTGCCACCTTCTGCGCCATGTCGACCAGCTTGTGCCGGATCACCTGATGCTGCGCCAGCGGCTTTCCGAAAGTATGGCGCTGCTTGGCGTAGGCCGTCGCCTCGTCGAGGCAGACCCGCGCCGCCGCGGTGCAGCCGGCCGCCATGGTCAGCCGCTCGCTGTTGAAATTATGCATGATGATCTTGAACCCCGCGCCCTCCTCGCCGAGCAGATGGCCTGCGGGAACGCGGCAATCGTCGAAATGCAGCGTCGCGGTATCCGAGGCCCACCAGCCCATTTTCTTCAGGGAAGTCCGCGACAGCCCCGGCGTGTCACCCTCGATCACCAGCAGACTGACGCCGCCGGGTCCGGCGCCACCGGTGCGCACCGCCGTGGTGATATAATCCGCCCGCATGCCCGAGGTTATAAAGGTCTTCTCGCCGTTGACGACATAATGATCGCCATCGCGCCGCGCCGAGGTGCGCAAATTCGCGACGTCGGAGCCGCCGCTCGGCTCGGTGATCGCCAGCGCCGAAATCTTCTTGCCCGACAGGATTTCCGGCAGCACCCGCGACTTGAACTCCGGCGAGCCCGCCCGCGCGATCGGCGGCGCGCCGATCGAATTGCTCTTCAGGCTGGCGGAAACCCCGCCGGCGCCGGCCCGCGCCAGTTCCTGGACCGCGACGATCCACATGAAATTGTCGACCTCCGTGCCGCCATATTCCTCGGGAAAGCCAAGGCCGAGCAGCCCGATGGCAGCGGCCTTCTCGTAAAGCTCCCGCGGGAACCCGCCCGCCTCGTCCCATTCATGGGCAAAGGGCTCGATTTCCTTCTCGACGAAGCGGCGCACCACGTCGCGATAGGCTTCGTGTTCGGCGGTGTAGAATGGGCTCGCCATCCGCTTCGCTCCCGTGATTCCTGTTGCGGCGCAGGATGCGCCGGAAACCGGCAGGCTAACTTGCGTCGAGTGGCTGGAGGTACGCCATCCAGCGCACCCCGACGCCGGTGTTGAAAGCGACATTCGTCGTCCCTGCGAACGCAGGGATCTACACCGCGGCCCATCGGAGAAAAGCAGGTGTGAGATACCTTGTTACAACAACAGACGACCGGGATTATGGATCCCTGCGTTCGCAGGGACGACGTTGAGAGAGCGGTGGCTACACCCTATCCCAGCCACTCGACGCAAGACAGTATTCCGATACGCTCGCCAATTGAACGACCGCGCGTAAAGTCTGCCATCATGCGGCGTCAGACCGAGATACCCCTGGAGGAAGCCTTGCCGGTTCGCCATTACGACTGGATCGCCCATTTCGGCCGCCGCACGCCGGACAAGCCGGCGTTGGTCGATCTCGGCAGCGGGCGCGAGTTCACTTACGCGCAACTCGACAGCCGGATTTCGCGGCTGGCCGCGCATCTGCGCGACCGGCTCAAGGTCAAGCGCGGCGACCGGGTCGCGGTGCTGGCGCTGAACACGACGGATACGCTGGAGGTGCAGTTCGCGTGCGGGCGGATCGGCGCGGTGTTCCTGCCGCTGAATATTCGCCTCACCGTGCCGGAACTGCACTACATCGTCGGCGACGCCGCGCCCGTGCTGATGATCCACGATTCCGAACTGGCCGAGGTCGCGCTGTCGGTTGCCAGGCTGTGCGGCGTATCGTCCACCCTGCTGCTGGGACCCGGCGGTTCCTACGAGGCCGCAATCGCGGCCGCACCGCCGCTCGACCAGGCCGAAATCGTCACGCTCGATGACATGTCCACGATCATGTACACCTCGGGCACCACGGGCCAGCCCAAGGGCGCCATTATCACCCATGGCATGACGTTCTGGAACTGCGTCAATCTCGGCGGCCCCGCCTATATCTCGCCGTCGACGGTGCTGCTCACCGTGCTGCCGCTGTTCCACACCGGCGGGCTGAATTGCTACACTAACCCGGTGCTGCATTCCGGCGGCACCGTACTGATCATGCGGACGTTCGACCCCGGCGCGGCGCTGCAGCTGATCAGCGATGCGGCATACGGCATCAATCAGTTTTTCGGCGTGCCTTCGATCTATCAGTTCATGGCGCAGCATCCGGCGTTCGCCGCGGCCGATTTCAGCCGCCTGCTGATCGGCGGCGTCGGCGGCGCGCCGATGCCCGTGCCGCTGCTGAAAGTGTGGGAGGAGCGCGGCGTCGCGCTTCAACAGGGTTATGGCATGACCGAGACCAGCCCGGCCGTGCTGACGCTCGACAAGGAAGACGCCGTGCGCAAGGCCGGCTCGTCCGGCAAGCCGGTGCTGCATACGGAAGTGCGGATCGTCCGCCCCGACGGCACCGATGCCGGCGTCGACGAACTCGGCGAACTCTGGGTCCGGGGACCGAAC
>JBKJUA010000150.1:0-19481 GCA_046590305.1 Bradyrhizobium sp. | reverse complement strand
CAAAATTGGATTCCCTTCCATCCCCGGCTTGAGTGTTTTGAGGGATCCCATGGATACGACTTTGTTGAGCTTTCCGCGCCGACCCGGAACACCGCGTCCATCCAGCTGTTCGATGGCTTTTTTTGCGGCCTTGGGCTTGGCGGTATTCGGCCCGACATCTTCCGGCCATGCGCAGGCACCCCCCCCCTTGGGGACGGTGGCGAGCTTCGCGGTGCTAGCCGGCTCAACGGTCACCAACACCGGGTCTAGCGTCATTGGGACCGCCGCAATCCCCGCGGACGTCGGCGTCAGCCCCGGCTCCGCGGTCGTCGGGTTGGGCATCTTTCCCCTCGCCACCCCCGGAACCGTACACGGAGCGATACATCTGAATAACGCAACCGCAATCGCCGCTCAAATCGACCTCACGACCGCCTACAATAATCTGGCGGGCCGGCCTACCACGGTGAACCTGACGGGGCAGGACCTGGGTGGCCTCACGCTCGTACCGGGCGTCTATAACTTTGCTTCGTCGGCCCAGTTGACAGGGACCCTCAAGCTCAACGGCCTGGGCAACCCCAATTCAGTCTTCATCTTCAACATTGGAAGCTCACTGACCACTGCCAGTTCTTCGGCAGTTTCTCTGATCAATAGCGCGTTCGGCGGCCGTGTGTTCTGGAGGGTCGGCAGTTCCGCGACGCTCGGCACGACCACATCGTTCGCGGGGGACATCCTCGCGAACCAGAGCATCACGCTGAACACTGGCGCCAATATCACCTGCGGCGCCGCCTGGGCACAAACCGGTGCGGTGACCTTGGATACCAACACGATCACATTGTGCAATCTCCCAGTTGGTGGCGGC
This sequence comes from Bradyrhizobium sp., assembly GCA_046590305.1. Lineage (GTDB taxonomy): Bacteria > Pseudomonadota > Alphaproteobacteria > Rhizobiales > Xanthobacteraceae > Bradyrhizobium. Next base: position 18,643 of record JBKJUA010000150.1, on the reverse strand, counting down.
GACGGCCCAGCGCTCGGCCCCACCGGGGTCCCGCTCATCACGTCTCTGCTGCCATCCACAGCCGATGAAAGTCAACGCGCTGTGGCAAATGCCATTGATACGTTTATCGGAAAAGGCGGCACGGTGCCGCTGGCGTTTCTGAACCTCTTAAGCCTGTCGGCCCCGGATCTGGCGAACGCGCTGTCGCAGCTTCAGGGGGAGACCGGTACCGGCGCCGCTCAGGCGGGGACCCAGGCGATGAACTCGTTCCTGTCGCTGGTTACCAATCCGTTCGCGGACAATCGCGGTTTGACGCCGATCAATCCGCCGTCGCGGCCGCCGCTCTACGCCAAAGCCCCTTTCTACAAGGCCGCCGGCGGCCCCGTGGCCGATCCGCGTCGCTGGAGCATCTGGGGCGCAGCCTATGGCGGCCAAACCAACACGTCAGGCAATGCGCTCGACGGAACCCACGACCGCTCGGCCCGCAGCTATGGCTTCGCCACCGGCCTCGATTACCGTGTCACGCCCTCCACGGTGGTCGGCTTCGCGCTGGGCGGCGGTGGCACCAGTTTTGGCTTGTCCAACGGCTTCGGCGGCGGACGCAGCGACATGTTCCAAGCGGCCGTCTACAGTTTGACACGTATCAATGCGGCGTACGTGTCGGCCGCGCTCGCCTATGGCTGGCATCAGGTTTCGACTGACCGGAATGTGACCGTGGCGGGCCTCGATCACCTTACTGCCGGTTTCAACGCCAACAATATCGGCGGCCGGATCGAGGGCGGTTATCGTTTCGCCATTCCCGGCGTTTATGACCTGCCGGGATTTGGTCTGACCCCCTACGCCGCATTCCAGATGCAAGCCTTCCGCACCCCATTCTACAGCGAAATCGCCGTCTCCGGCTCATCGACTTTCGCGCTGGCCTACAACGCGCACACGGCGACCACGATCCGCACCGAACTCGGCGCCTGGTTCGACCGGCCCGTCGCGCTCTACGAGAACGCGATGCTGTCGCTGCGCAGCCGCGTTGCCTGGGCGCACGACGAGTGGTCCAACCCGTACTACACCGCCACATTCCTGTCGCTGCCCGGATCGAGTTGGACCGAGAGGGGCGCTACGCCGGCGCGCGATTCATTGCTTGCCTCGGCCGTCGCGGAGATCAGTTTCAGGAACGGGATCTCGCTCGCCGGCAAGTTCGACACAGAGTTGGCCCCGCACGCGCAGACCTATGTCGGTACCGCACGGCTGCGCTACACTTGGTAGCGAAACGAAGTCGCTGAACTGATTTCGCAAGCATGGGGTGATGAAGAAAATCTCACGCCCCGACCGGCGGCCAGAGAGGTCTTGACGCCGTCGTTCCGGGATGGTCCGAAGGACCAGACCCGGACAGTCGAGATTCCGGGTTAGATGTTTCGCATCGCCCCGGAATGACGAGATAGCGAATGCGGCTCCCCTTTTTCTACGGCTGGGTCATCGTCGCGGTGACGTTCGTCACCATGGCGATCGGCGTCAATGCGCGCACCGCGTTCTCACTGTTCTTCCCGCCGATCGTCGACGAGTTCGGCTGGGAACGTGGCATCACCGCGGGCGCATTCTCATTCGGGTTTATCGTCTCCGCCGCAGTCAGCCCGCTGATCGGGCGCATGATGGACAAGTATGGCCCGCGCGGGGTGATGGAACTCGGCGTCGCGCTGATGGCGGGTGGCCTGCTGCTGGCGCCGCTGACGACGCAGCCCTGGCATCTGTATCTGACCATCGGCGTCATGGTCGGCGCCGGCAGTGTCTGTCTCGGCTATTCCGGCCAGTCGCTGTTTCTGCCGAACTGGTTCATCCGCCGCCGCGGCCTCGCCATCGGTCTGGCCTTCGCCGGCGTCGGCATCGGCTCCGTCACCCTGCTGCCATGGGTGCAGTTGATGATCGAGCAGACCGGCTGGCGCACCGCCTGCACCGCGATGGGCATCATGGTGCTGGTCGTGCTGGCCCCGATCAATTTGTTGCTGCGCAAGCGGCCGGAAGATATCGGCCTGTTGCCGGACGGCGATGCCGCACCATCAGCGACATCGGCAAAACCGGTTTCCAACATCGTCGATCCGGTCTGGGCCGCCACCGACTGGACGCTGCGGCGCGCGCTGCGTACCGCGCGCTTCTGGTGGATTTCATCAGGCTATTTCTGCGGATTGTACGTCTGGTACGCGGTGCAGGTGCACCAGACCAAATATCTGCTCGACATCGGTTTCAGCCCGACCGTCGGGGTCTGGGCCCTGGGCATGGTCAGTCTGCTCGGCATTCCCGGCCAGATCTGGCTCGGGCATTTGTCGGACCGGGTGGGACGCGAATGGATCTGGGCGGTGAGTTGTCTCGGCTTTGCGATCTGCTTCGCGGCGCTGATCGCGCTGAAATTCTACCCGACCCTGCTGCTGGTCTACCTGATGATCCTGGCGCAGGGGGCGCTCGGCTACGGCCTGACCTCGATCATGGGCGCGGTGGTGCTGGAGATCTTTCAGGGCAAGCAGTATGGCAGCATCTTCGGCACTATCATGCTGGCGGCGCTGGCGGGCGGCGCCGCGGGGCCCTGGCTTACCGGCTTTCTGTACGACTATTTCGGCAATTATACCGTCGCCTTCGGGATCGGGATTGCGGTGAGCGTGCTGTCCGCGATCGCGATCTGGCAGGCGTCGCCGCGCAAGGTGCGCGCCGTAGCCGGCCAGATGCACAAGGCGCGGGGCTGAGCCGCTGCAGCCTTGGTCAGGCCGATGAAATTCCCATCGCCCGCTGCAGATCGCTGATGGCGCGCAGAAAACTGTCGGCCGGCGTGGTCTCTGGATCGATCAGGCGGTGCAGGCGAAAGCCGTCCTCCATGGCGAGAACAACCGCACCGGTCCATGCCGGATTCAGCGCGGCATTCCGGCCGCTGTTCTTCGAGGTGGTCTCGACGATATCGGCAATCAGCTTTCGCCGGGCGCGCAGGCGCTTGGCGAGTTCGGGCCGGCGTTTTTCGGCGCGCGCCACGAACAGGATCATCTCCATGTGCAGCAGCGGCGAACGGCCGAGCGGGTCCTGCTGGCTGCGGTCCATGGTCTTCAGCGCATCGAGGAAATCCGGAAGGTTCTTGTGCCGGGCGAGCAGATCGTGAATCCGCGGGATCGATTGCTCGACGTGATTTTCGAGCATGGCGATGATCAACTCGTCCTTGCTCTTGAAATTCGAGTAGAACGCGCCGCGCGAAAAACCGGCTGCGGCGGCAATGGTTTCGATGCTGGCGCCTCCGATGCCCTGTTCCTCGAACACGCGCGCCGCCGCCTCGAACAGCTTCTCGCAGGTATCGTCCCGGGTCGGTCGTGTTCGGACTCTTGACATCGGTTGATTTTAAGTCAGAATGCAACTCGATACAATAGTGTATCCAGTTTCAAGTGGTCCGAACGCAACCGGTCCGGCCCCCAGGACGCCGCCCGAATGTGCGGACATTCAGCGCGACAACGAATTGAGGTCACCATGAACGATCATGTTCAGACTGCGACCAGCGCGCCGCTATTCAATCCGCTGGCGCCGGAGTTCATTCGCGATCCCTATCCGCATTATGCACGGCTGCGCACCACCGATCCGATGCACCTGACGCCGCTAGGCATGTATGTCGCGAGCCGTCACGCCGAAGCCAGCCTGGTGATGCGCGACAAGCGCTTCGGCAAGGATTACCCTGAGCGCACCAAGCGCCGCTATGGCCCCGACATCATGTCGGAGCCGGTATTCCGCAGCTTCAGCCTCACCATGCTGCAGCAGGACCCGCCGGACCATACCCGGCTGCGCGGCCTGGTGGTGAAGGCGTTCACCGCGCGCCGGGTCGAGGACATGCGCCCGCGCATCCAGCAGATCGTCGATGAGACGCTCGATCGGCTGATTCCCCAGGGCAAGATGGAACTGATCGAGGATTTCGCATTCCGCCTGCCGGTCACCATCATTTGCGACATGCTCGGGATTCCCGAGGAGCACCGCGAGCTGTTCTATACCGGTTCGCGCAACAGCGGACGTATCCTGGAGCCGGTGCCGCTTTCGCCGGAAGAGATCAAGCAGGGCAACGCCACCAACGCGATGACCGAGATGTACTTCCAGCAGCTGTTCGAGTTGCGGCGGAAAAATCCGGGCGACGACCTGACGACGCAACTGGTGCAGGCCGAGGAAGACGGCAGCAAGCTTTCCAACGAGGAGCTCACCGCCAACATCGTCCTGCTGTTCGGCGCCGGGCACGAGACCACCGTCAACCTGATCGGCAACGGTCTGCTGGCGCTGTATCGCAATCCCGGCCAGCTGGCGCTGCTCAAGGCCAATCCGGCCCTGATCACCAACGCCATCGAGGAATTCCTGCGATATGATTCGTCGGTGCAGATGACCGGCCGGGTGGCGCTGGAAGACATCGACGACCTCGGCGGCAAGAAAATCCCGAGGGGCGAAAGCGTGCTCTGCCTGTTGGGCTCGGCCAACCACGATCCGGCGGTTTATCCGGACCGGCCCGACAGCCTCGACATCACCCGTCCCAATGTCCGGCCACTGTCGTTCGGCGGGGGTATTCACTTTTGCCTCGGCGCCCAGCTGGCGCGGCTCGAGGCGGAGGTGGCGATCGCGACCCTGCTGCGGCGGCTGCCGGACCTGAAGCTGGATGACGCCGAGAATCCGCAATGGCGGCCGACTTTCGTGCTGCGCGGCCTCAAGCAGCTGCCCGCCAGCTGGTGACGGCGTCATGACGGCTTCCTGCGCGGAGCCGTCGCAGGCAATGCTGTGACTTCGCCACTATTGCCTCTATATATGAGCTTGCTCCGGCGTTGATTTCAGCGTGGCGGTGGGTGGGCCGTTCCGGGCCGCCATCGCGCCGGGGCGTGCCCAAAGGGAGACGCCGTGCAGACGACGCTGCTCGGACTGGCGATTGCCTTTATCATTGCGCTGGTGGCCGCACTGATCGGCCCGTATTTCATCGATTGGAACCAGTTCCGGCCGCAATTCGAGGCCGAGGCCACAAGGGTGACCGGCGCGCAGGTCCGCTTCGCCGGCAAACTGGATGCGCGCCTGCTGCCGGCACCGTCGCTGCATTTGCGCTCGGTGGTGGTCGGCGGCGCCAACGATCTCGGCAAGGTGCGCGCCGACAAGCTCGACGTCGAGTTCAGCCTGGGCTCACTGATGCGCGGCGAACTGCGCGCCACCGAACTGACCGTCAACGGCATGGCGCTCGATCTCGGCCTGGATTCGCAGGGACGGATCGACTGGCCGGCCTCGACCGGGAAATTCAATCTGGGTTCGCTGGCGATCGACCGGCTGAACCTGACCGGCCGCATCGCGTTGCATGACGTGGCGAGCCGCGGCACGCTGGAGCTCAACGACATCGCCTTCAGCGGCGATGTGCGTTCGTTGGCCGGCTCGGTACGCGGCGACGGCAATTTTTCAGTCTCGGGGACGCGCTATCCGTTTCGGGTTTCGTCCGGCGAGACCGCCGACGGCAACGGCACCCGCGTTCGTCTCAACATCGATCCTGCCGCGCGGGCATTGTCGGTCGATCTCGACGGCGTGATGACATTCGAGGCGCGCGCACCGCGCTTTGACGGGACACTGACGCTGGCCGCTCCCCCGGGTCTCAAGACCAGCAGCGATGTTCCCATCGTACCCTGGCGGGGATCGGCCAAAATCAAGGCCGATCCATCCGCTGCGCGGCTGGAGCAGATCGAGGCTGCGTACGGCCCAGAAGACAGCGCGCTCAGGGTAACAGGCGCCGGGGACGTTCGCTTCGGCGCGTCGCCGCTGCTGCGGGCCACGCTGTCGGCGAAGCAGCTCGATGCCGACAGATTCGCCGCCAAGGGCAACAGCGCCGCCGAACCGGTAAGATTATTGCCGGGGTTGCGCGCGCTGATGGCCGCGATCCCGCAGACATCTCCAGTTCCGACGCAAATCGAGTTCAGCGCCGATCAGATCATGCTGGGCGGCCGGCCATTGCAGAATTTTGCTGCCGGACTGCAGGCCGGCGCCAAATCCTGGGCAATCAACCGGCTGGAATTCCGGGCGCCGGGCGCGACCCGCGTCACCCTGAACGGTTCGAACACGCAAGACGGCAGTTTCACCGGCGCGCTCGGCCTGGATTCCTCCGATCCGGATGCGCTGGCGACCTGGCTGCAGGGCCGCACTGAGGTGCTCTATCGCAGCCAGAAGCCGCTGCGGCTGCGCGGCGACCTGACCGTGGCCCCGGATCGCGTGGCGATCGAAGCCATGAAGGCCGAGATCGACGGCGGCGCCGTCGAAGGGCGGGTCGTGGTTGCAACGGCAACAGGTGGTTCGCGGATCGATGCCGAGTTGAAGGCGGAACGTCTCGATCTCGATGCCGCGACCGCGCTGGCGCGTTCGCTGGCGGGGCCGCAGGCCGAATGGCCCGACGAGGCGCGGCTCACACTCGATATCGGCCGCGCCACATCGGCCGGTCAGGAATTGCGGCCACTGCTGGCGAAGGTCGGCTACGATCCGAAATCGTTCGCGCTGGAGCAGTTGAAGATCGGCCAGGCCAGCCAGATGATGCTGGAAGGCGCGGGAAGTTTCGATCGCGTCAATACGTCGGGAAAACTGACGCTGAATTCGAGCGCCGCCTCGCTCGGACAGATCACCGCTTTGATCGCGCCGCTGGCGCCGGCACTGGCGGCGCGGATCAATGCGATGGGTGCCAGTCCCGGCCCGGCGCGCCTCAAGCTGTCGCTCGACCTGGACAAGACAGCGCAGCAGGCCGATCGCGCCAATGCGCGCGCCGTGTTCGATCTCGATGCACCCCAACTCAAGGGCATGGTCGCGATCGCGGCAAAGCCCGTCATCACGGCGCTCCATGGCATCGATCTGGCGGCGCTCGGGCGCAGCGAGTTCAGTCTTGAATCCAGGATGTCATCGGGACAGGGCCGTCCGTTGCTGGCGGCGCTGGGGCTCGATCGCGCGATTGCGGCCGGCGACGGCCCGGCGCAATTCGAGGGCTCGGTGACGGGTGTGTGGCGCGCGCCGCTGCGGCTCAAAGTGAAGATGTCGGGCACCGGCCTCGACGCCGAGGCGGAAGGTACCGCCGAGCCGTGGGCGGCCGAGCCGAAGGCCAGCGTCAATCTCAAGGTCCGCAGCGCCGATTTCGGGCCGCTGCTGGACCTCAAGCCATCGAATACACTGGCGCAGAACATCGGCCTGTCGTCCCGCGTCTCGCTGTCGGGCAACCGGCTGACCTTCGACGATCTGGACAGCACGATCGCGGGCTCGCGGCTGCGCGGCCGGATGGCGCTGGTGCTCGGCGACGAAAAGAACGTCGAGGGCGAGCTTGGCCTCGACACGCTCGATCTCGCGCCGGCGTTTGCGCTCGCGATCGGCGCCGCGGGACACGACGCCGCCGAGCCGCTCGGTTCCGGGTTCTCGAAAGGCTGGCGCGGCCGCGTCGCGTTTCAGGCGTTGCGCGGCACGCTTCCGGGCGGCGGCGAACTGCGCCCGGTCAGCGGCGTCCTCAAAGGCGACGGTCAGTCGCTGACCTTCGAAGCGATCACCGGCGGCATCGGCGGCGGCGAGGCGAGCGCCAATATCGACGCCAGGCAGACCGGCAACGGCATTGCCTTGAATGCGCGGGTTCAATTCAGCGGCGTCGATGGTGCGGCGCTGCGCTATCGCGGGCTGAAGATGCCGGCAGGCCGCGCCTCGATGCAGATGACGCTGGCAAGCCAGGGCCGCAGCGCGTCGGCGCTGACCGGTGCCATGTCCGGCAGCGGAACGGTGACGCTGGTATCCGCAGAAGTCGCCGGGCTCGATCCGCGCGCCTTCGACGCCGCGATCCGCGCCAGCGACGGCGGACAGGCGACCGACGACGTCAAGCTGCGGCAGATCGTCGAGCGGGTGCTGTCGGCCGGCGCGCTATCGGTCAAGTCGGCGCAGATTCCGTTCAGCATCGGCGACGGCCGGCTCCGGGTCGGGGCGACCACGCTCGATGCCGAAGGCGCGCGCGCCATCATATCGGGCGGCTACGATATTCCTGCGGACCAGGCCGACATCCGCGCCAGCCTGGCTTCGACGGCGACGGGATCGGCAAGCAGCCGTCCGGAGATCCAGCTGTTCGCTGCCGGCCCGCCCGACGCGCTCGATCGCACCGTCGATGTGGCGGCGCTGTCGTCATGGCTGGCGGTGCGGGCGATCGACCGCGAAACCCGACGGCTCGATGCGATCGAGCGCGGCGAGCCGCCGCCGCCGTTTTCAGCCTCGCTGCCGCCGCCGGCCACGGCGCCATCGGGAACGCCGGACGCGGTGCTGCCAGCCCTGCCGACTTCCGAGGTGCCGATTCCCGGCCGCGATCCGCGCCAGCCTCCGGCTGCGCCGAAGGCCAAGGCCGCCGTTCCGCGTCCGCCGGCCGCAGTGCCGGCGCCCGGTGCGGCAACTCCCGGCGCAGCAAGTCCTGGCGCGGCAGTTCCCGGTGCGCCGGTCGCGAGCCAGCAGGCGGCACCGCTGCCGCCGCCGATCGAGGTCAGGCCGGCGCCCGGCTCCGCCGTTGCAAGGCCGCCGAAGCTGCGGCCTCCGCTGGTGCTGACCCCGCAGCAATGACCGACGTCTTAATTTGTCGCTCGGGCGGCAAATGTCGTCGCGACATCCGTGAAAACAGCAAAAAGGGCGCCGATCCCGGGCACAGTCCGAAGCAATGTTAGGCGAAAGAGATCAACGACTTCCCGGCAATTTGAGCGAATTTTTAGCGATAATACTTCTTGGCCAACTTTACGGAAAACTCGGTTTTACCCGCTAGTGTTCCACGGCGTGCAGCTTTGCGCAGGCTTGTTGCGATCCAGGGTTTGAAGAAAATGATTGGGGCTAAGTCGTTTCTGAAGGATCTCGACCAGGCGGTGTCGCGGGGAACCGCCGAGAGCCGCACGCGGGCTTTGTGGCATACCACCGACCTGATGATCACCGGCCGCTACAGCGAGGATGAAATCTGGACCTTCGGTGAGGTCATCGGACGGTTGGCGGACGAGATCGAAGTGGCGGCCCGCGCCCAGCTGGCGCGGCGGCTGGCCCGCTTCGACGATGCCCCGGTCAATATCATCCACAAACTCGCCTTCGACGATTCGATCGATGTCGCCGGCCCGATCCTGCAGGGGTCCGAAAAGCTCGAGCCTTACGCGCTGGTCGCCAATGTCTGCACCAAGAGCCAGACCCATCTGCTCGCGATCTCGAAGCGGGAGACGCTGGCGGAGACCGTCACCGACGTGCTGGTGACCCGCGGTGACCAGGAGGTCGTGAACTCCGTCGCCACCAACAGCGGTGCGCGCTTCTCGGATTTCGGCTTCCTGCACATGATCCAGCGTGCCGAAGGCGATTCCATTCTCGCCGAGCAGCTCGGTCTGCGCGAGGACATCCCTCGGCATATTTTCCAGCAGCTGATCGCCAAGGCGTCGGACGACGTCCGCAAGCGGCTGGAGCACGAGCGGCCAGCCATGGTCGACCAGATCAAGTCCACGATGTCCGATGTCGCGGGCGAGCTGCAATCCAAGTTCGGCCCGGTATCGCGAGGCTATTTTGTCGCCAAGCGTCTGGTGACGGCGCAGCATCGCCAGGGCAATCTCAACGAGAACAGCATCTCGCTGTACGCCAGGTCGCATAAGCTCGACGAGATCACGATCGGACTGTCCCTGTTATGTTCATTGCCGGGCGACGTGATCGAGCGCGCCATGCTGGACAAGAACCGGGAAACCCTGCTGATCCTGGCCAAGGCGCTCGACTTCTCGTGGGCGACCACGATGGCGTTGCTGTTTCTCGGCGCCAAGGATCACCGCATTACCGGGTCGGAATTGAGGGAGCTGGAAAGCGAATTTGGCCGCCTCAACCTCAAGACATCGCGCAGCGTCCTGGAATTCTATCAGTCCCGCAAGAATGCCGGGGATACCGATACGGGCCCCAAGCGGCAGGCCGCGCTTGCGACGCGATGAGCTAGCGATCCGAAACAGGCCCAGGGAAATCGGCGATGAACGCACTGTCATTCGGAACCGCTTCACGGCAACGCCTCGGTGCTGCTTCCGGTGAGCCGAAACCCGACGCCTCCTCGGTGGAGATGGCCTGGCTCGTTCTCGAAGCCGCCAACGATCTTGGCGACCATGATGCCGTCGAGGCGTGCCGCCGGGTAATAGATGCGAACCTGAACAACAGGCCCGCGCCGCCATCCGACGTTCACCTCATCGTCGATTATTTCAGGTGAGTTGAGACGCTTCCGAGAGAGGAAACCTCTGAACTCCGCTGATGGTCACGCGATCAAACTTCCCGCGCGTCAGATTGCCACCGCCGGTGGGCGGTTTCCCAATCCGAGGGTTGCTCGGTCGTGTATCCGAGTGTCCGGCCGGTAGCGATGGAGCGGAACGCCTTCATCGCCCCGCGATGCGCACCCGAGACCAGAAACCTTCGCATCGCCTGTTCGTCGGTCCAGAGCGAAAGCGTATGGTGTACTCCCTCGATGGTTCGAGTCTCTGCGCTCAGATTGCCGGGCGCGTTCCGCGCCTGGATCATTGACCGGATGGCGTGCCACCAGAAGCGCAGCAGATGCCGACGCCCCTTAAGCTGGAGGCCGGTGATCGAGACGTAGACGCTAGCTGTGCTCATTGCGATCCTTCCGTTTCTGCCGGGATCCGGGACGCCAGTACAGCGCCGCAAACCGCCAGGGCCGCGCCGCCGCCTCCCAGCCATACCAGGCCGGCAAAATCATTGATCAAGCCGCCCCAGGCGGCGCCGAGGCCCTGGCCGAGTGAAACCAGCGACCCGTTGAGAGCCAGCGCTACCGGCGCAGCGGGACCGGTCAATTGCGAAAGCTGAGTCAAATTCATCGGCACTGCGGCAAACATCGTCGATGCAAGGACGAGTATCAGTCCGGCGACGACGGGTTGCGCGATCGACTGGGAGGGCAGACTGAGCGCCCAAGAATATGCGCCGATATCGAACGCCATGATCACGAAGGCAGCCATCAGCCCGAAGCGAATGAGCTTGCGATCAGCCGCCATGCCGCCGGCAGCGAGGCCCAGCAATGATCCAACTCCAATGAAGAACTGAAGCGCGCCGACGCCCGCGCCGGTCACGCCGGTCAGGCTGTTAATGATCGGGCCGAGGTAGGAGACGATCGTGAAAGCAGCCGCAAATCCAAGAACGGTCAACCCGAAAACCCTGCGGATCGCGCTGTCCCGGAACAACGGAGCAAACGCGGCGCGCGGGCCGGGTACCGGATAGATCCGCGGCACCCCGAGCAGAATGATCAGGGCAGACAGCGCGCAAACCATTGCCGAATAGCTGAAAGTCGAGCGCCAGCCGAAATTTCCGCCGACCACCGATCCGAAGGGTACACCGAGCACCAGAGCCACCGTCAACCCGCCGACAACGACAGCAAAGGCCCGACCGCGTCGTTCCGGCGGCACCAGCGAAGCCACAGCAATGGTTGCGAGCGAGCCGACAAAGGCGGTGATGATGCCACCGAGAACGCGCAAGGCAAAAAGCCAGCTGAACGTGGGCGCCCATGCGCTCATCGCGTTGCAAAGTGCCAGCATCACCAGACCCCCGATCATCACGGCTCTTCGCTCGCGCCCGGAAACCAGCGAGACGGCGAACGGGGCTGTGACCGCAAAGGTAATCGCTGAGGCCGGAACCAGCAGACCGGCTGTGCCGATCGTGACACTGAGGTCGGCGGACAATTCCGACAGCAATCCGGCGAAAACGAAACTCTGGGTCCCGATGGCGATGTTGATGACCGCGAGCGCGAAAACGGCAAAGGGCACATCAAGTCTCCGTAGTTGACACTGTCTACCAAAGCTGTAGCATCTGCTGATCGGGGCAGGCAAGAGCGGTGCGAGCGATGGGAGAGCCGGATTTGTCGTTGCAAGTTTCTCAAATGCCGAGATCGACCGGTTCCGTGCGCCAGCGACGGCTGTTGCAGCAATACGGCCCGTGGGCGGTGGTCACGGGAGCTTCAGATGGAATCGGCAAGGCCATCGCCGTGCAGCTGGCCGAGGCCGGTTTCAATCTCGTCGTCGTCGCGCGCCGCGGCGAGGTACTCGATGCGCTGGCCGCAAATCTGACGCGGCAGCACCGAATCGAGGCAAGAGCGCTTGCGCTCGATCTCGGACGGCGCGATGCAGTCGGTGCGATTGTATCAGCAACGCAGGATATCGAGGTCGGACTGCTCGCCGCCGCAGCCGGTTTCGGCACTTCCGGGCCGTTCATCGAAAGTCCAACCGATAGCGAACTCGACATGGTCGACGTCAACTGCCGCGCGGTAGTCGAACTCACCCATCTGTTTGCGGGCAGGTTCGCGACCCGGGGGCGCGGCGGGTTGATTCTCATGAGTTCCCTGCTCGCGTTTCAGGGCGTCCCCAGGGCCGCGACCTACGCCGCGACCAAAGCCTTCATCCAGACCTTTGCCGAAGGACTGCGGCTCGAATTGTCGCGTTTCGGCGTCGATGTAGTCTCATGCGCTCCCGGACCGGTTCGAAGCGGATTCGAAGCCCGCGCCAACATGCGCATGAGCTCGGCTGTGAGCCCGGACGTGGTCGCGCGGCAATCACTCCGGGCGCTTGGCCGTGGCCTGACAGTGCGGCCGGGTTTCCTGTCGAAATTCCTCGAAGCCTCCTTGCTTCCCTTGCCGCGGCGCGCGCGCAGCCGGATAATGGGTGTCGTAATGGGAGGCATGACGCGACACCAGAATGGCGGCAAGAAGCAGCAAAACGGGCGATTTACGTGAGGCCTGTGTCAAGCAGGCACTCGCGATCATTGCGAAGGGGGGTATCGATTCCTTGAGTCTGAGGGACGTTGCGCGTCGCCTCGGCGTGTCGCATCAGGCGCCTTACAAACATTTTCCCAGCCGCGAGCATATTCTCGCCGAAGTCGTCGGACGAGCCTATACGAGCTTTGCCGCGCATATCGACCAGCGTCCCCGCAGCGACGACCCCTATGTCGATCTCGGTAATCTCGGCCGATCCTATCTGGACTACGCTCGGAAGCATCCGCTGCACTATCAGCTGATGTTCGGCGCGCCATTGCCGGACCCCGCCGAGCATCCCGAGATGATGGCTAGGGCCGAGCACGCTTTCGCGACACTCAAGGAGACGATTGCCAGATTGCCGGGCCGCCGACCGGATGCGGATGTCGATCTTGACGCGCTGTTCACCTGGTCGGTCGTGCACGGTCTTGCGAGTATTCTGCAGACACGCGCCACCGGAAGCCTCGGCTTGCGCAGCGCGACGATAGAGGAGGCGACCGCGCATGCGCTCGGACGTATTGCCGATGCCCTCGGTCGTTCGGGTCGCGCGCCGTGATCGCCGCCGCCGGCAGCGACACGCGCTGATCACAACATGATCTCCCGTTCGACCGCCGAAAACCCTGATCGCGGCCCACCGGGATCAAGGCCCCGTCAAACCCCGACAGCGCGGCCTCGTCGATGTAAAGTCGAGATGATGGGTCGGCTCGTCCAGCAAGGTCGGAGCGCCCGCATCTTCAGGCAAAGCATCCATGGGTATCGACAGTCCGGCGATTCAAATATCTAATATCATGCTTGGCCCCGCCGCCGCGCGACCTGATCGCCGGTCCAAAACAGGGAGACCAACCGTGAATCGGAAGCTGGTATCCGCCGTTCCCGGCTCCAGACCTTTCGTCCCGGCGCCGGGATGATCAAGCGGCTGCTCAGGGAACCGCTGCTGCATTTTCTGTTGCTGGGAGCCATGCTGTTCGCGGCGCACGGGATGCTGTCGCGCAGCGGCGCCAGCGAGCCCCGCAGCATCGTCGTCACGCAGGGCCAGATCGAGAACATGTCGAGGCTGTTCGCGCGCGCCCGGCAACGGCCGCCGTCGGATGTGGAACTGGAAGAGCTTGTCCGCAGCCACGTCCGCGAAGAGGTGTTTTACCGCGAAGGCCTTGCACTCGGCCTCGACCGCGACGATCCGATGATCCGGCGGCGGGTGGCGCAGAAGCTGGAATTCGTCACCGAAGCACCCGAAGCCGCCGGGCCTGATGACAAGGAATTGCAGGCGTATCTCGATTCGCACGGCGAGCTGTTTGCGGTCGAACCGCGATACAGCTTCCGCCACGTCTATCTCGATCCGCGGCGACACCAGGCGGCACTGGTGGCCGAAGCGCAACGAATGCTCGGCGAGTTGAACCGTTCGGGAAACAATCTCGATGCCGCCGGCCTCGGCGATCCGACCACGCTGCCGCTCGACTTCGACAGCGCTTCGGCGAGCGACATCAAGAACAGTCTCGGCAATCAGTTTGCAAAGGCGCTGGCCCGGATCGCGCCGGGTTCGTGGAGTGGCCCGGTCGCGTCCGGCTACGGCATGCATCTCGTGCAGGTTCGCCAGCGCACCGAGCCGCGCGCGCCTGATCTGGCGGATGTGCGCGAGGCCGTGAAGCGCGAATGGCAGCTGACGCGCCGTGCCGAGGCGGTGGAGAAATCGTACCGCAACCTGCTGCAGCGTTACACGGTGACAGTCGAACCGTCGCGGCTGGCGCGCAGCGGCGATAGCGAATCGAAGCGGCAGCCATGAGCATGCGCCGTCTGCTTCGCAGCATCGTCGGTCTTTGGGTCCTGCTCGGCGCCGCCGCTGCCACCGCCGATGAATTCCGGCCGGGCTATCTCGAACTGCGCCAGCAGGACGCCGAGACCTGGGAGGTGTTCTGGAAGGTCCCGGCGCGAGATGGCCAGCCGTGGCCGGGCATTGACGTCGTGTTCCCCGCCGACACCGTCAGTCTGTCGGAGCCGCGCGGCGCGTTCCACGCAGGCGCCTATTCCGAGCGCTGGCGGCTGAAGCGTCCCGGCGGCCTCATTGGCCAGACCGTCCGTATCGACGGACTTCGCGCTGGCGTCACCGACGTGCTGGTGCGTGTGCAGCGATCCGACGGCACCAGCCAGGTGACGCGGCTGTTGCCGTCCGATCCGGCGTTCGTCGTTGCGGCTTCCGCCAGGGCCGCGGAAGTGGCGCGGACCTACCTCGTGCTCGGCGTCGAGCATATCCTGCTCGGGATCGATCATTTGCTGTTCGTGCTGGCCCTGCTGCTGATCGTCAAGGGCGCCGGCCGCGTGGTGGCGACGGTGACCGCATTCACCGTCGCGCACAGCATCACGCTGGCTGCGGCGACGCTGGGGCTGGTCCGCGTCCCGGGCCCGCCGGTGGAAGCCGTGATCGCGCTCTCCATCGTCTTCGTTGCGGCGGAAATCGTGCATGGCGTGCGCGGCAGGCCGGGCCTGACGGCGCGCTGGCCATGGCTGGTGGCATTCACCTTCGGATTGCTGCACGGGTTCGGCTTCGCCGGCGCGCTCGGTGAAATCGGCCTGCCGCAGAACGCCATTCCGCTGGCGCTGTTCTGTTTCAATGCCGGCGTCGAACTCGGACAGCTGCTGTTCGTCACTGCATTCGCGGTCGCGGCATGGCTGATGGCGCGTATGCGCAAGGCCTGGCCGCGCTGGATCGAACTGGCGCCGGCCTATGCGATCGGCAGCGTCGCGATGTTCTGGGTCCTGCAGCGCGTCGCTGTTCTCTAGCTGGATCAGACTAACTGTGCGGCTTCGGATCCGGCCCGGCGGCCATGGCGCGGGTGCGAAAGTAATCGAGCACGAACAGGCGAATGGCCGACGATAGATTGCCCTGCTGACGGTTGGAGTCGATCTCGCCCACCAGTTCGGACAGCGTCATGTCGCGCAGGCCCGAGATTTCCTTCATGCCGTTCCAGAACGCCTCTTCGAGGCTGACGCTGGTCTTGTGGCCGGCGACCACGATCGAGCGCTTCACGACCGGCGACTTCATGATGCGTCCTCGCCATTAATGCGGTGCTGATCCAGCAAATTGTTTGCACGGGTCTCGCGCTGCTGGTCCAGCGCGCGTTCGGATTTGGTTCGGCCGAACCGCGTCCGGTTGGCGTCGGCTTGTTTCGCCGACGCGACGCGCTCGGTGCGCTTCTTGAATCGCTTCAGGTTGACCACGTCCCCCATGGCAGCCTCCATCACAATATCGAAGGATAAGAAAAGTACTTGCGAAGGCACGAGTGGTCGATATGGGCCTTGGCTGGCTCGGCGTTATCCGCCTTGGCTGGCTCGGTCGTCATCTCAGGAAATCCCCGTCAGTGCCTTCTGATAGCATCAAAAAATTCGTTTCGCTCTGCGAAAACCTGAATATTCCGTGCTACCACGAGCCAGATCAATGAAGGTAGCGGATACGCCTAAGTCTTTAGCCGATATGAACTATAATTATAACGCTGACCCAGTAAACATAACCCGACCCCGTAGAATCACGGGGTCCCGCGGCGCGATCAGCCGGGGTGTGTCATTTTGTCCGGCTGCACCAGCCGGTCGAATTCCTCAGCCGAAACAAATCCCAGCCGTACCGCCTCTTCGCGCAACGTGGTGCCGCGGGTGTGGGCCTGCTTCGCGACCTTGGCGGCATTGTCGTAGCCGATCTTCGGCGCCAGCGCGGTCACCAGCATCAGCGAACGCTGCATCAAGTCGCGAATGCGTTTTTCGTCGGCGCGGATTCCATCGACACAATTTTTCGTGAACGAGCGTGTGACGTCGGCCAGCAATTCGATGGAATGCATCATGCAATGCGCCATCACCGGCTTGTAGACGTTCAGCTCGAAATGGCCCTGGCTGCCGGCGACGGTGATAGCGGTCTGGTTGCCGAACACCTGGCAGCACACCATGGTCACCGCTTCGCTCTGGGTCGGGTTGACCTTGCCCGGCATGATCGACGAGCCCGGCTCGTTTTCCGGCAGGATCAATTCGCCGAGGCCGGAGCGCGGACCCGAACCGAGCAGGCGGATGTCGTTGGCGATCTTGAACAGCGCGGTCGCCACCGAATTGATGGCGCCGTGCACGAACACATAGGCGTCGTTGGAGGCCAGCGCCTCGAACTTGTTGGGCGCGCTGGTGAACGGCAGTTTGGTAATTCTGGCGGCGTGCTTCGCGAACAGTTTGGCGAATTTGGGCTTTGAATTGAGGCCGGTACCGACCGCGGTGCCGCCCTGTGCCAGCGGGTAAAGATCATTCACGGCGACCCGCAGCCGCGCGATGCCGCTCTCAACCTGCGCGGCGTAACCCGAAAATTCCTGGCCGAGCGTCAGCGGCGTCGCGTCCTGGGTGTGGGTGCGGCCGATCTTGACGATACGGGCGAACGCCTTTTCCTTCTTCCGCAGCGCGCGGTGCAGTTCGCTGAGGGCAGGAATGAGATCGGCGATGATGCGGGTCGCGGCCGCGATGTGCATGGCGGTCGGGAAGGCGTCGTTCGACGACTGGCTCATATTGACGTGATCGTTGGGATGAACCGGCTTCTTGGCGCCGAGTTCGCCGCCCAGCAGCTCGCTGGCGCGATTGGCGATCACCTCATTGAGGTTCATGTTGGTCTGGGTGCCGGACCCGGTCTGCCAGACCACCAGCGGAAAATGATCGTCGAACCTGCCCTCGATCACCTCGCGCGCGGCGCGGGCGATGGCGCGGGCGCGGCGGGCGTCTAGCAGTCCCAGCTCACGATTGGTTTCCGCGGACGCCTGCTTGACGATGCCGAGCGCGCGGACGACGTCCATCGGCATCCGGTCGCGGCCGATGCGGAAATTATGCCTGCTGCGTTCGGTCTGCGCGCCCCAATAGCTGGCGGAGGGAACCTCGATCGGACCGAAGCTGTCGGTCTCGCTGCGGGTGGATTTGGAACGCGATGCTGCCGTCGATCGAGTCATCCAGGATATCCATTGCGCGAGGACGTGGTGGATTACTTCTTGCGGAAGCGGTCCAGCCGCACGACCTCGGCGCCCTCGCTCGGCCTGGCCGGCTCGTCTTTGGTCTCGGCGGCCGGGGTCGGAACCGGCAGGGCAGAGGGGACGGGGACGGCCGGAAGGTTGGCCGCCGGCGCCTCGGTTGCCGCATCGGCGGGCTCAAACTGCAGGCCGAACTGAACCGACGGGTCGAAGAAGCTCTTGATCGAGTTGAAGGGGACCACCAGCCGCTCCGGAATGCCGCCGAACGACAGGCCGACTTCGAACCGGTCCTCGGTCACCACCAGGTCCCAGAACTGGTGCTGCAAAATGACGGTCATTTCTTCCGGATATTGCGCCAGCAGCCGCGGCGACAGCTTCACGCCGTCGGCGGTGGACAGAAAAGTGATGAAGAAATGATGTTCCCCGGGCAGGCCGTGCTCGGCGGCGTCGGTCAAGACGCGGCGCAGCACCCCGCGCAGCGCGTCACGCGCCAGCACGTCGTATCGGATATGATCGGTCGCCATTATCAGGTCCTGTCACGTTCAAAGGTATTTTGCGGATCGGCAGCGCAGCCTGGGTGCCCCGACTCGCCTGTTCCGTCCATGCTACTCCGGCAGCGGGCCGAGGTCAGCAGCCGTTGCCGCCGGTAGCGGAAATTCCAACAGAACGTCCGGAGGGCAGGCAAATCAAATGACGTGGAGGCTGCTGTTGCCAACTGCCTCCAGATCCCGCCCAGCGCAGCGACGGTAATTTATATTTCGAGGAACCGGCAGGCCCAATATAGGAGGCAAAAGCCGGGAAAACAGAGCCGGAACGGGCGCATTTGGCTCTGCCATGGTGTTTAAGGCGGGCGGAGCTGCCTGAATAGGGGTTGGAATTGACCGAGCCGCCGTTCTAAATCTCTGACATGCCTCCGGATTCGCCGCCGGCCGCC
>JBKJUA010000145.1:0-9462 GCA_046590305.1 Bradyrhizobium sp. | reverse complement strand
CCGTGCCGACATTCGACAAAATGCCGCCGATGTGAAATGCATCCTGACCTGGCTTCACAACGATGGATGAAAACCGATGGCACGCGTGCGCTGTATCACCGAAATGGGCATGGGCGTTGACGTTCATGGCAAGGATGCCACCAAGGCGGCGAAGCGCGCGGTCTCCGACGCCATCCGCCATTCCAGCCTCGGCTTCTTCCGGATGGTGGGCAAGACATCCGCCGACATGTTCGTCGACGTCACCATCGGCGTGCCGGATCCAGGCTCGGTCGACACGGCGGCGGTTGCAAAGGAGCTGCCGTACGGGACGGTGAGCGTTACCGCGGTCAAGGGCGGCCTCGAGATTCCCGCCGAGAGCGGCGGCGATTCCATCATCATCGCCAATGCGGCGGTGGTTGTCAGCCTCGATGACGGCAAGGCGGGTTAGGATTCGATCGGGATGAGCGATTGACCGGGATGTCGCCATGTCCGTTGTCGAACCATCCGCTCGATCGCCCGATCTGGAGCCCGACCAACCTTTTGATCCGCATCTGGATTCATGAGAAGATGCTCGATGCGGCCTGCGCGGCAGTGCGAAAGCACGGAGCACCCGTGGACTTGATGGACGAACTCTCGGGCCAATGCGAAGGCTCCCATCCGGCCGAGGTGATCGACCTCTATGCAAAGCGTGTCGATCACCTCGTAAACACCAGTGGCAGCTCGAATTACGAACAAGCGGCGAAACTGGTCGCGCGAATGGCGAAGCTCCGCGCAAGGGGGGAGCACGTCGCCTATGTGCTCGAGCTCAAGAAGCGCTTCGAACGTCGACGCCACTTCATCAAGTTGCTGGAGTGATTTCGATGCGGCGTGCCAGGATTGCGGAAAACAACGATCACATGATCAGGCGGCAGCGCGAATTTCGAATGGCTGCCGACGTCGTGACCAGGTGATGGTTGCAATTTGCCGAAGTCCAGGCAATCGCCGTCATTGGCTCGGTCGCCAAACCGCTATGGAAAGAGGTTCCGAGTTTCAGCGAGTTCCGGAAGGAGCGTATCGAGATCTGGCATGAATGCCGGGATCTCGATCTGGCGCTCTGGATCGATTCGCAACACCGCCTCGGCGAGTTGCGCCGGGCGCGCGACCGCGCGTTGCGCGACGCGTTTGAGAGCGGCGTCGGCATCAGCGTCGTCAATCATCAGCTCGACGTGTTCCTGTTCGAACCGCAGAGCGATCGCTATCTCGGCCGATTGTGCTGGTTCGGCCAATGCCCGAAGGGAAAACGGGACTGCTTGGTCCCCGGCTGCGGCGCTATTCCCTTCAACAAGAAAATTGAGGGTTTTGTCCCGCGCGTTGACCTTCTGGCCACGGCGGCCGACGCGATGCTGTATCGGCGGGGCACAGGAGTCCTGCGTTCCGCGCTTGAGCTGCCGGCGCCGCAGTAATCCCGGCCGGTGTTCGCTTAATACGGATCCGCGATCCGGATCACGATCTTGCCGAAATGTTTCTGCGTCTTCATGGCAGCGACCGCCTCATGCGCGTGATCGAGATCGAACACCTGGTCGATCACCGGCCGGTAGCCGTTGAGCTCGATCGCGCGGCACATTGCGTCGAGGTTGGCGACGCTGCCGACCGTAATGCCCCTGACGGTGAGGTTCTTGCTCATCACCATCGCCAGCGGGAAGCTCGCCGCCTGATAGCCCGTGAGGATGCCGATCACCGAAACATGTCCGCCGAGCCGGGTGGCCTTGATCGCATGGGCCAGGGTTTCGCCGCCGCCGACTTCAACGACGAGATGGGCGCCTTCGCCGCCGGTGGCGGCCAGCACGGCTGCGGACCAGTCCGGCGTGGTGCGATAGTTAATCAGCACGTCGGCGCCAAGTTGTTTGGCGCGGGCCAGCTTCTCGTCGGACGAGGAGGTGAGGATGACGCGGGCGCCCAACATCCTGGCGAACGCCAGCGCGGCCAGCGATACGCCGCCGGTGCCCTGCAGCACGACCGTTTGTCCCGGTCGCACCTGCGCCTCGACCACCACGCTGCGCCACGCGGTCAGGGCGGCACAGCCGAGCGTCGCGATCTCGTCGTGATTCAATCCCGCCGGTGCGCGCGCCGCCGAGGCCGCCGGCAGACAGAGATGGGTCTGCAGCGCGCCGTCGATCTGATCGCCCAGTACGGGCGACATCACATCGCGCATCACCGGCCCGCTCTTCCAGTTCAGGAAGAAGTTCGGAATGACAGCGTCGCCGATAGCGAACCGTTTGATTCCGTCGCCGATCGCCAGCACCGTCGCCGATGCGTCGGAGCAGGGGACGCGCGGAACGGGCAATCCGCGGATGCCGCCATCGATGCCGACGAGGTCGTGATAATTGAGGCTGGTGGCATGGAGTTTCAGCAGCAGCTCACCCGCGCGCGGCTCGGGGATCGGGCGTTCGATCGTCGGCCCCAACACCCCGTTCCGCTCGATCTGTCGTGCCTTGCCATTCATGCCCTGCAGTCCCCCGTGGTATTCTTCGTTAAAACACGTCGCTGAATACCTTGGCACGATGAAGGTCACCGCCGTCAAGGACCGCCCGTTTTGCCGCCACTTGGCGCGACGGAGACGCTCACAAATAAGTGACACGGCTAGCGAAGCGAGCGTGTCGCTGTCGAGGTCTCCCGTTCGTCCTGTGCCCGAGAGCTGGAACGGAGATATTGGAATGAACAATTTGCGCTATCGTTGGGTCATTGTCGCGGCCGGCGGCCTGCTGGGCTGCGTTGCCATTGGCGGCATGTTTTCGCTGCCGGTCCTGTTGAAGCCGATCGCGCGGGATACCGGCTGGTCGGTTACCGGCATATCCAGCGCCATGACGATCGGCTTCCTGGCAATGGCCTTCGCGAGCATGATGTGGGGCACGCTGTCCGACCGCGTGGGACCGCGCCCGGTGGTGCTGACGGGCTCGATCGTCATCGCGGCTAGCCTGGCGCTGGCGAGCCGCGCCACGTCCCTGATCGAATTTCAGCTGTTGTTCGGCCTGCTGGTCGGCGCGGCGACCGCTGCGATCTTCGCGCCGATGATGGCCTGCGTCACCGGCTGGTTCGATAACCATCGCAGCCTGGCCGTGTCGCTGGTGTCGGCCGGCATGGGCATGGCACCCTTGACCATGTCACCGCTGGTGGCCTGGCTCGTTTCGATTCATGATTGGCGCACCTCCATGCAAATCGTTGCCGCTATCGTCGCGGTCATCATGATACCAGTATCGTTGCTGGTGCGTCGTGCGCCGTCGCTCGCAGCGGCGAATACGCCAGCAGCGGAAGCCGGCGCGACGCAGCCCGAGATGTCGCTCGCACAGGCATTGCGCTCGCCACAGTTCGTGATCCTGCTTGCGACGAATTTCTTCTGCTGCGCCACGCATTCGGGACCGATCATCCACACCGTGAGCTATGCCATCAGCTGCGGCATCCCGCTGATCGCAGCGGTGTCGATCTACAGCGTGGAAGGGCTCGCCGGATTGTTCGGCCGCATCGGCTTCGGCCTGCTCGGCGATCGATTTGGCGCCAAGCGCGTTTTGGTGCTGGGGCTGTTGGTACAGGCGTTCGGCGCGCTGGCCTATGTCTTCGTGCGCGACCTGGCCGCGTTCTATGCCGTAGCTGCGCTGTTCGGCTTCATCTATGCCGGCGTCATGCCGCTCTATGCGGTGCTGGCGCGGGAAAATTTTCCGTTGAAAATGATGGGAACGGTGATCGGCGGCACGGCGATGGCCGGCAGCCTCGGCATGGCGACGGGACCGATCGCCGGCGGCCTGATCTATGACAGCTTTGCGAGCTACGCTTGGCTCTATATCGGCGCCTGGGGCATGGGCATCGGTGCGTTCCTGATGGCCATGAGTTTCAGGCCGTTTCCAAGGGCGCGGCCAGCGCCCGTGGCGGCATGATCCGTCAGTGTTCGCCGCCAAAATACTTCGGCTTGCCCGTCGTCCAGGTCTCGCCCCACAACTGTCCGCCGCCATCTACCGTCAGCGTTTCGCCGGTAATGAATTTTCCCGAGGGCGCGGCAAGGTAGACGCAGGCTTCGGCGATATCCCAGGGCGAGCCCGCGCGCATCATCGGATTCGAGCGCGGGTAGGCGGCACGCGCTTCAGGCGTGTAGACGTTCCAGCCCTCGGTCTCGATGGCGCCGGGCGCCACGCAATTGACGCGGATATCGAGCGGCGCCCATTCCACCGCGACGGCGCGCGACAATCCGATCACGCCGGCGCGCGCCGCGACCGAATGCGCGATGCCGTGGAGCCCGTGCGTGGTGACGACGACGATATTGACGATGCTGCCCGGATGCGCGTGGTCGCGCCAATGCCGGGCGGCGGCCTGCATCATGTACCAGGTACCGTTGAGGTTGGTGTTGATGACCGTGTTCCAGCCCTTCACCGAGAAATCGATCGCGGCTTGCGGAAATTGTCCGCCGGCGCTGTTGACGAGGCTGTCGATACGGCCATGCGCGGTCCACAACTTGTCGAACAGCGCGTCGACCGCATCCGGCTCTCTGATATCGGCGACCTCGGCGGAAGCCCTTAGGCCGCGACTCACCAGATCGGCGGCGAGGGCGTCGAGCTTTATCTGATTGCGCCCGACCACGACGACATGCGCGCCGAGCCGCGCCAGCAGCCAGGCGATGGCGCGGCCGATGCCGCCGGCGCCGCCGGAGACGACCACGACCTGATCCTTGAGCGCATCGGCCGCGTAAACCGTCGGATGCACCGCAAGCTCTGCGTCGGTCAGGCCGGGTTTTGCGTTCGCTTGATCATCCATTGGCGATGCCGACCCTTGTCACATCAGGCTTTGCCCGTACATTAGCCGCGCGATTGAACCGAAGCAAAGAAACGAGTTGGCATGTCCGGACTATCAACCTTTCCGATCACCACGCGCTGGCCGGCACAACATCCCGATCGGCTGCAGCTCTATTCGCTGCCGACGCCGAACGGCGTCAAGGTGTCGATCATGCTGGAGGAGATCTGGAGCGTTACGTGGCCGAGTCCAAACGCTTGCTGGGCGTGATGGACACGCGCCTCGCCGGACGCGTTCGGCAACGTCTCGGCCTGGTCTGGCGCATCCTGCGGTGCAACGCGGGCTTCAGGTTCCAAAGAGGCCGTGAGGGCCAGGCTCAGCGCTTCAGCAATTCATAAACGACCGGATTGTCCGCGCAGGCGCCAAAGCCGCATTCCAGCAGCGTCGAAACCACATTGAGTGCCGTCAAGCCAATCACGAGCCAGACCGCTGACGCAGCGAACGCGCCGGGCGCGGACTGCTCGGCCGCTGTGTCCGGTTCGAACTGACGGTCGAACAGCAGGATGGCCGCGAGCAGGACAATCGCCGCGGCAAAACCGATCAGGGCCCAGGTATAATAATGATAGCCGAACAGCGCCGTGCCGTAGCCGGCATCGCCGGGCATGATGTGCAGCAGCACCTGGCGGGTCGAAAAGGCGGCCCCTGCCACGGCGGCCAGTAGCGACAGAGCATAGTGGCTGGGACGTGGTCCGAAGCGGACGTTGAGGATTGGGCCGATCGCGAGCACCGCGAACTGGAGACGCTGCAGCAGGCACAGCGGGCAGGGCAGTTCATGCAGCACGAGTTGCGCGGCAAACGCCGCGGCCAGGACCATCGCCACCGCATAAAGGCTGAGCGCGTTGAGGGTGATGGCGAATGCGCGGGTCATGGTGCGCGCCTCAGAACGACAGTTTCAGCGCATCGGTCGCATGGTGCAGATAGGTCGCGACGGACGCCAACAGCACCACCGCGAACAATGCCAATGCGAGCGACCGGCGGCCGAACCAGGCCACCAGCATCACGATGGTGACGGCGAGAAAAAGCGCGGTGAATTCCATCTTCGCCCCGGATGCAAGCAAGCTGCAGGTACACTACAATGGGCGACCGCACAGCGCCATTCCGGAATGGATCAAAATGCCCATCACCATCTACGGTATCAAGAACTGCGACACCATGAAGAAGGCCCGCGCCTGGCTCGATAGCCACGGCGTCGCCTATGATTTTCACGACTACAAGACCGCTGATATCACCAGGGACCGGCTGAAAGCCTGGAGCGACGAACTCGGCTGGGAAACGCTGCTCAATCGCGCGGGCACCACGTTTCGCAAACTGCCCGACAGCGACAAGGATGGCCTCAACGAGCGCAAGGCGCTGGCCCTGATGCTGGCGCAGCCCTCGATGATCAAACGGCCGGTGCTGGATCTCGGCGGCAAATTACTGGTCGGATTCAAGCCGGAAATCTACGCTGGGGAAATCAAGCGGACTCCGGCGCGCAAAGCCTAGCTCAATTCGATGACATCGCCCGATGCGTGTTGGACCGCTTCGCCGGGGACGAAGTCGAGGTCGATCACGGCCCTGACCACGCTGACGGGGGTCGTGCTGATTGTGATACCCATCAGGTTGGCGACCTTGAACTTGCCCTCGATGCTGATTGCCTTGAACGAGCCGACGATCTGCTCGACCTTGCCGGCGCTTCCGAACGGCAGCAGCAAGCGCTCATAGGAAACGTCCTTGCCGTCGGCGTCCTGCACCATCGCAATCGAATAGATCGGCCGCCGGTGCGCCAGGCAGGCGTGATAGAAGGGCCTTACCCAACCATATCTCACCGGCCCGATCGCTTCGTCGAGATAGCGGTTCGTGCGCTTGTCGGGATCAATGTGCTCGTTGCCGTAGGCCGTGGTCAGCCGTGTGCCTTCCTGGGTAATCAGAAATCGCGCGCCGTCGCCTTCGCCTTCGACGTCATATCCCATCATGTCCACGAGTTCATCCGCGATCCGCTCGGGGCAGTAATCCGCCACCGCCGGCAGGGTGCGGCCCTTGCCGAAGGCGCGCAGCCACGCATTCAGGAGGTCGCGCTGCTTAACGGATCGGACCACCGAGGGATTGGCGCTGGTGAATTCCATCGCGAGGCTTAGCTGAATTCGATCACGTCACCCGCCGGAATGAGGCCGGGCGCGCGATGGAACAGATCGCGGTCGATGACGGTGCGAAGCCTGGCCGTCGGCAGGGTGTCGTTCCCGCGCATCAGATTCCTGATTTCAAATCCACCGTCTTCGCAGATGGTCTTCAGCGACGCGATCACGTGGGTGACGTTGCCGGCGACCGAGAACGGCAGCAGCAGGCGCTCATAAGCGACGATTCGTCCATAGCTGTCGTCGATATTGGAGATGGTAAAGACCGGCAGGCGGCGGGCGATGCATTCATGGTAGACCGGCATCACGATGGGGACCAGCCTCGGGCCGAGATACTCGTCGAGCAACCGGCCTTTGCCGGTATGGCCGTAGGCACTCGCCATCCGCGTGCCGTCGCTCTGGATCGTCAGGCGCGGCGGCCAGCTGGCGGCTTCCACGGTATAATAGACGAGATCCGGAAACTCCTCTTCGATCCGCGCGGGCTGGTACTCCTCGATGCGAGGCAGCAACCGCTCGCGGGCAAAAAGCCGCAGCCAGGTGTTCAGCAGGTCGCGCTGCTTGATCGATTTGACTACCGACGGGTTGGCGCTATCAAAATCCACAGCTGAAATCCTCAATACCAAATGCCAGATCATCCGCCCCGAGCGACAAATATTCTATGAAAACGCGGGACAGGGTCCAAATACCCTTAAGGTTTGCTTTCCGACAGGGATCACAGAAGCCGGACAACCTCCGCCACCGGGCAGGCGGGTTCCCGGGCAATTCGACCAGTGGGCTATCGGGAGCCGGGCATTTACCCTCCGCGTATGGCCAGCTTTCGACCTTGCGTAAGCCGGGCCGTTGACGGCATATTCCGGCCGGAGGCGGCACGTCCGGGACGGGATTTCCAAGGCGTCTGGGGAACCTGCCGGTTGGCAAGAATTGGTCATGCGCGAAGCGCGCTTCGCGGCGATGACTGTTGGGGGAATTTGATTGGCCGATGAGTTCATTCTCGAAACCCACGGATTGAGCAAGGAATTCGCGGGCTTCTTTGCCGTTCGCGATGTTGATCTCAGGGTTCGCCGTGGCAGCATTCATGCGTTGATCGGTCCTAACGGGGCCGGCAAGACGACATGCTTTAATCTTCTGACCAAGTTTCTGCAGCCCTCAGCGGGCCAGATTCTCTATAAAGGGCAAGATATTACGGCGATGGCACCGGCCGATGTCGCGCGCCTCGGTCTGGTGCGCTCGTTTCAGATATCCGCGGTGTTTCCGCACCTCACCGCGCTCGAAAACGTCAGGGTGGCGCTGCAGCGCCAGCACGGGCACTCGTTCGATTTCTGGCGCTCCAAGACGGTGCTCGACCGCTTCAACGGCCGCGCCCATGAGCTGCTGGACGATGTCGGCCTCAGCGAGTTCGCCAACACGCCCGCGGTCGAGATGCCCTACGGGCGCAAGCGCGCACTGGAGATTGCAACGACGCTGGCGCTCGATCCGGAGATGATGCTGCTCGACGAACCGATGGCCGGCATGGGCCACGAAGACATCGACAAGATCACCGCATTGATCAAGCGACTCTCGAAGAACTACACCATCCTGATGGTCGAACATAATCTCAGCGTCGTGGCCAATCTTTCCGACATCATCACGGTGCTGACGCGCGGACAGGTGTTGGCGGAAGGCAATTACGCCGAGCTCACCAAGGACGAGCGCGTCAAGGAAGCGTATCTGGGGGCGGGACATGGCTGATTCGAAGATGGCCGACGCCGCCGCGACGATATCAGGCGCCGCGACGCCGGTGCTGACGGTGCAGAATCTCGAAGCGTGGTACGGCGAGTCCCACATCCTTCACGGGATCAATTTCAACGTCAACGCAGGCGAGGTGGTCACGCTGCTCGGGCGCAACGGCGCGGGCAAGACCACGACGCTGAAATCGGTGATGGGGATCATCGGCAAGCGCACCGGCTCGATCCGGTTCGGCGATCAGGACATCACCCGAACCTCGTCCGACAAGATCGCGCGCATGGGCGTTGCCTTCTGTCCCGAGGAGCGCGGGATTTTCGCCAGCCTCGACGTGCGCGAAAACCTGCTTTTGCCGCCGGTGGTGCGTCCGGGAGGGCTGTCGCTGGACCAGATCTTCGAGCTGTTTCCGAATCTGAAGGAACGGCTCAACAGCCAAGGCACCAAACTGTCGGGCGGCGAGCAGCAGATGCTGGCGATCGCCCGGATCCTGCGCACCGGCGCGCGGTTCCTGATGCTGGACGAGCCGACCGAGGGGCTGGCCCCGGTTATCATCCAGCAGATCGGCCACACCATCGCGCGCCTCAAGAAGGAGGGTTTTACCATCCTCCTGGTCGAACAGAACTTCCGGTTCGCGGCGACTGTCGCGGACCGCTACTACATCGTCGAGCACGGCAAGGTGATCGACGGTTTCAAGAACTCGGATCTGCAAGCCAATATGGACAAGCTTCACACCTATCTCGGCGTCTGAACGACGTCTTCAAGCACGAGCCACGGAGATATTCATGACAAACAGAATCTCGGCACTATTGCTTGGCACCGCGCTGGCGTTCGGCGC
>JBKJUA010000039.1:0-4315 GCA_046590305.1 Bradyrhizobium sp. | reverse complement strand
CCGGGCATCGAGGCCGAGTGCGGCGGGGCCTGCGCCTGCGCGACCTGCCATGTCTATGTCGATGAAGCCTGGCGCGAGAAGGTCGGCGCGCCGACCCCGATGGAAGAGGACATGCTGGATTTCGGCTTCGACGTGCGGCCGAATTCGCGGCTGTCATGCCAGATCAAGGTGAGCGACGAACTCGACGGCCTCGTGATCTCGACGCCGGAGCGGCAGGCCTGAGCCTTTAATAGTTTATCTGCCCTGGCCGGCCAGTTCATCGCCGGTCGCATACAGCGCGCAGTCCGGCGCATGTTTCACGCATTCGGCCAGTGCCGCTTCCTCGGCCCGGGCTGGCGTTCGCAATCCCGCGCGGAAGGCGTATTGACCCCTCGGCGACACCGCGAAGGCCTTGTGCGGGCCGCTGGCGAGGTAGGCGGCAAACCCGGCGCGGCCTCTTTCGCCCAACTGCCGCGGCGGCGGAAGTGCCGCCGTGACCGGCGCGGCGATCAGGACGCGGGTGCCGAGATTCATCTCGCGCAGGAACGCATCCACCATCGGCGTCCAGATCGAGGCTCCGGCCGCGGAGAACAGCGCGTGGCCGTCGCGGCCGAAGGCGGGCGCCTCGATCAACTGGGCGCGTCCGCCGGCGGCGGTGAAGCCGGCATGCATCCGGCGCGCCAGCTGCGGTCCGAAGAATTTGTCATTGCTGGCATAGACCCACAGCGTCGGAACCCGCGATGTCTTGCCGAGGGTTGCGAAGGCGCGAACCAGCGCGTCCTCGTCGCAGACATCATCGTCGCCGCGCGAGCCGCGGCCGCCGGCGAAATTGATCACGGCGGAGAGGCCCGGCGGCGGATCGGCCGACAGCGCGAGACTGGCATAGCCGCCGGCGGAAATGCCAACTGCGATCATGCCTTGCGTGGTGATATCGGCGCGACGGCTCAGCGCATCGACGGCGGCGCGCAGGTCGGCGGCCGAAGCGCTCGCCGAGGCGAGATAGTTGCGGCGGTCGCAGGGGCCGTTGCTTTCGGCATAGCGGCCATCGGAATTGCCGTAGCCGCGGCGCATCACCACGACGGCGGCAAAGCCGCGGCGGGCGAATTCCGTGGCCTGCGCATGGAGGCCGTTGGGCGTCATGCCTTCCCGGGCCGTGGTATCGCGCGGCGCGCCGTGGCTGAGCAGCGCCAGCGGATAGCGCTTCGTGCCGGAAGGCCGGATCAGCCTGGCTTCCAGCCCGCGGGGGCCGGCGGCCGCCATCGGGATCCGCAGATCCTCGCGATGGAAATCATCCGCCGCCGCGGCGGTCGCCGCCGCGAGCATTGCCATGACTGCCGCCAGCGCGATGCGCATCATTATTTTCCGTCGAAGCCGCGGTGCAGCCAGGGCTGGAAATGCCGCATGATATCCTTCGTCAGCGGCGTCGGCTTGCGCGTGGCCTCGTCCAGCAGCACCGATACCGATCGCGCCGAGGCGACGCAGATGCCGTCGGAAAACACCACCTGATCGAACGTCACCGAGGTGCGGCCGAACTTCACGACGCCGAGTCCCATCTCGATGGTGCCGGGCCAGCGCAGTTCGGCGCGGAAATGCATGTCGAGCCGGACCATGATCCAGGTGACGCCATCCGGCATCAGCCCGTAGCTGCGGTCCTTCATCAGCGTGACGCGGCCGGTTTCGAAATAGGTGGCATACACCGCGTTGTTGACGTGCTGGTTGGGATCGAGGTCGGCGAACCGCACATTGTCCGTGAGCCGGTAGGGGAAATCCTCCAGGCGCGGCGTTGAATCGAGGCGGGCAGGTGCGTTCACGGCGGCAATCTCCTGACATTCCCGTGCCGTTACAGCCCAGTTATGCAGGCCCGGCAAGGGGTTGCCGGGCAGGCCAGCCGTCCATTTATGGCTTTCCTCTGCTCCCGGCGTTGGCTAGATAGGCGCAGCCCGAAGGCACCCCGGCCGGCCGGCGACGGTTCAACTGAAAAGAAGCTGACATGAGCGAAGCGATCAAAACCGATGTCCTGATTATTGGCGCGGGCCCCTGTGGACTGTTTGCCGTTTTCGAACTGGGCCTGCTCGATATGAAGACGCATCTCGTCGACATCCTCGACAAGATCGGCGGCCAGTGCGCCGAGCTCTATCCGGAAAAGCCGATCTACGACATTCCCGGCATTCCCTTCGTCACCGGTCAGGGCCTGACCGACGCGCTGATGGAGCAGATCAAGCCGTTCAACCCGACCTTCCATCTCAACGAGATGGTGGAGACCATCGAGAAGATCGGTGATCCCCTGTTTCGCGTCACGACCGATGCCGGCCAGGTGTTCGAATGCAAGGTGGTGGTGATCTCGGCGGGCGGCGGCTCGTTCCAGCCGAAGCGGCCGCCGGTGCCGGGCATCGAGGCCTATGAAGGCAGCTCGGTTTTCTATTCGGTGCGCAAGATGGAGCAGTTCCGCGACAAGGATCTGTTGATCGTCGGCGGCGGCGATTCCGCGCTGGACTGGACCCTCAATCTGCAGCCGATCGCCAAACGCGTCACGCTGCTGCACCGTCGCGACGATTTTCGCGCCGCCCCCCACAGCGTCGAGCAGATGCGCGCGCTGGTGGCCGCGGGCAAGGTCGATTTGAGGATCGGTCAGGTCACCGCGCTGGAAGGCGAGGGCGGCAAACTCACCGGCGCCACCATGAAGGGCACCGACAACGCCGTCTCGACCATCTCCTGCAACACCATGCTGCCGTTCTTCGGCCTGACCATGAAGCTCGGCCCGGTCGCCAATTGGGGCGTGGCGCTGCAGAACAATCTGGTCGCGGTCGAGACCGCCGCGTTCGAGACCAACGTGCCCGGCATCTTCGCGATCGGCGATATCAACACCTATCCCGGCAAGCTGAAGCTGATCCTGTGCGGTTTCCATGAGGGATCGCTGATGGCGCAGAAGGCGCACCGTTACGTCTATCCGGACAAGCGGCTGGTGTTCCAGTACACCACGTCGTCCTCCAGCCTGCAGAAGAAGCTCGGGGTCAACTGATTCCGCAACTGATTCCGGCGGCAATGCCATAAAAGAGGCATGCCGGCCGCGCCCGACGCCGGCCGGCGGCTCTGGAACCGTCCGCGAAATGGCCTTAGTCTGGGGCCATTGTTTGATGGATTGGTCAGGTGGTGAAAATGCAGACTGCGATATCCAGAATGAGACAGACAATTTTGTGGGCGATTGGTTTCGGGCTAATCGCAACGATGGCGGCGGCACAAGTCGCGGAGCCGACGGCCGCGGGGCTGTGGCAGAAGATCGAGGACGGCAAGCCGGTGGGCTGGTTCCTCGTGGTCGATCGCGGTGGCATCTTCGAGGGCGCGATCGCCAAGACCTTCCCGCTGCCGGGCGAAGCGCCCAATCCGGTTTGTTCGAAATGCGTCGATGACCGCAAGGATGCGCCGGTGCTCGGCCTTTCCTTTATCCGCGACATGAAACGCGACGGCTTGAAATACGAGGACGGCAACGTGCTCGATCCGCGCGACGGCAAGATCTACAAGGCCAAGATGAGCGTCAGCCCCGACGGCCAGCAGCTGACGATGCGCGGCTATATGGGGATCGCGCTGTTCGGCAAGAACGAGATCTGGACCCGGTTGCCGGATACGGCGATGGCCCAGCTCGATCCGGCCGTGGTCACCAAATGGCTGCCGGCGCAGGCCGCGGCGATGAAGCCGGCGCCGGGCGCCAGGCAGCCGGCCGCGCCGAAAAAGACCGCCGCGCCGGCCCTGGCGCCGGCTCCAGCGCCCGCGCCCGGCGTCCCGCCCGCGCGTTGATCTTCTCCCCTCCTCCCGCGCGCGAAGCGCGTGGTGGGGAGGGGTCGGGGGTGGGGGGTCTATCGGCGAACTCGACTGCCAGAAATTTTCCAAGACCGCTGTCAGAGCATTCGCGCGCACGACTCGCAGCGAATTTGCGGAAGCGCCCCCCACCCCCGACCCCTCCCCACCACGCGCAAGAGCGCGTGGGAGGAGGGGGGAAGACTCAGCGCGCGCCGCCTGCGACCGGCGCCGCATCGAGTTGCAGCACCGAGGCTGCGGCCGGCACGGCCGCATCCGCCATCGCGGCGTGGCCCTCGGCCGAGGGATGCACCGCGCCGCCATAGACCGCGGACAGAATGCCCCAGGTCGCATCGTGAATATCGGCGGGCTGGCTCGAAGCGGGCAAGCCGCCCGGATAGGTCATCGCGGCGAAATAGCTGTCATTGGCGTCGCGGATCCAGCGCGCGCGCGGCAGATAGGCGCGGTATTCGCCGGCGCTGCGGCCGCACAGCATCGGCTGGCTGGCCGCCGTGACGATGTCGGGATCGAAGCTTTCGCCCTT
>JBKJUA010000426.1:0-5409 GCA_046590305.1 Bradyrhizobium sp. | reverse complement strand
GTTTCAGGACTACGATTTCAACCGGATGGTCGTGCGCTTCACCATGAAGAACGACGAGGCCAGCGTGGCCTGCGCCATCTCGACCGACGCGATGGACGCGCTGGAAGGCTCGTCGCGAACGCCGCCGGAAAAGCGCGAGCAGCAATTCTTGCGGCTGCTCGACCGGATCGAAACGCGTGCAGCGCAAAAATTCAGCGCCGTGGAACTGGAGGGCAACCCTCCCGGCGTGATCCTGCGGGCGATCGATTTCCGCTGAGCCGCTGAAATCCCGGCGCGCCGGCAGCCGATGTGCTCCCCGAGCCACCCTTCTCGCGGCTTTTGGGCGCAGAACAGGGCGGGAATAATTTCAGCTACGCTGATTCAACCCGCGCGCAGCTTCGCGCCGCCAATTTCTTACGCCTAAAGTCTAAGAACCCGCACGCTTTCGATGCACCGGCGGAAGCAAAGCCTGTTTGCGAGCCATCTCGCGATCGCGAAAGAGCGACGGTGCGCCTGCCGTTTACGAGCTTCCCCGCGCACTTCTCACTTGCAAAAGTGCCTCGCAAGCCTTTGAGTTGCCGCCAAGACCAACAGCCCGCGCCAATAGCGGGCGATGCTTCAACCGGGAGGACATCATGAGCAAGAGTAGCGATACAAAGACGACGCGCCGCCGTTTCCTGACGGCGGCAGCTGCCGGCGGTGCGGTGATCGCGATGCCGCAGGTCAGCCGGGCGCAGACGGTGACCCTGAAGATGCAGGGATCGTGGGGCAAGGCCGACGTCTTCAACGAGATGGCCGAAGATTACGTCAAGCGCGTCAACGAGATGGCCGGGGGCCGGCTGCGCATCGACTATCTGGTGGGTGGCGCGGTGGTGCATCCGTTCCAGGTGTTCGACGGCGTCCATGGCGGCCAGATCGACGCGGCGCACACGGTGACGGTGTACTGGTACGGCAAGCACAAGGCGGCATCGCTGTTCGGCACCGGTCCGGTGTTCGGCTTCAACGCCAATGAGGGTCTCGGCTGGATCCACAATGGCGGCGGTCGCGAGCTGTTCGAAGAGCTTCAGAACCAGATCATGAAGGTCAACATCAAGAGCTTCTTCGCCATGCCGATGCCGACTCAGCCGCTCGGCTGGTTCAAGAAGCCCATCACCGGCCCGGATGATCTCAAGGGCCTGAAATATCGCACGGTGGGCCTTGCCGCCGATCTGTTCCAGGCGATGGGTGCATCGGTCGCGCAGCTTCCCGGCGGCGAGATCGTGCCGGCCATGGAGCGCGGCGTGATCGACGGGTTCGAGTTCAACAATCCCACCTCGGACCGGCGCTTCGGCGCGCAGGACGTCGCCAAGAACTACATGATGGGCAGCCATCACCAGGCGACGGAGTATTTCGAGATCATGTTCAACAAGGGCAAATTCGACGCGCTGCCCGCCGAGCACAAGGCCATCCTGCAATATTCGGCAGAGGCCGTGTCATCGGCCAACGAATGGAAGGCGATGGACTATTACTCCAAGGATCTGCAGGAACTGATCACCAAGGACAAAGTCAACGTCATACGGACTCCGAAGACAGTCTTCGATGCGCAGATCAAGGCATGGGACGGCCTGATCGCCCAGCTCGGTACGGATCCATTCATGAAGAAGGTGATGGATTCGCAGAAGGCATGGGTGCGCCGCGTGGTCTATTACAACATGAACAATTCGACGGACTACCGCGGCGCCTTCGATCATCACTTCCCGGGCGTGCTCAAGATCTGAGGCTTCTCGGCGCATCGCCGATGCTATATGAATGAAGGCCGGCGCAGCCGAAGCGCCGGCCGGCCATGAATGGGGTGGGGGACTTCAGGATGTACGACTCGCCGCGAGTTCAGCTCGCATGACGAAATTTCTCTTCTTCATCGATGAACTCAGCACCTGGGTGGGCAAGTCCTTCGCCTGGCTGATTCTCGTCCTCACGCTCGGTGTCACCTACGAAGTGTTCGTGCGCTACGTGCTGCGTGCGCCGACCACCTGGGCTTTCGACATCAGCTACATCAGCTATGGCGCGATGTTCCTGATGGCCGGCGCCTATACGCTGTCGCGCAACGGCCATGTCCGCGCCGACGTGGTCTACCGCCTCTGGTCGCCGCGTACCCAGGCAAAGATGGACCTCGTCCTCTATATCCTGTTCTTCCTGCCCGCGATCGCGGCGCTGATGTATTCGGGCTTCAATTACGCCCAGATGTCGGTGCGCTTCCGCGAGGTCAGCATCTTCAGCCCTGCCGGCGTGCCGGTGTTTCCGCTCAAGGCGCTGATCCCGATCACCGGTTTCCTGCTGTTCCTGCAGGGGATCGCCGAAATCATCCGCTGCATTCTCTGCATCCGTACCGGTCAATGGCCGCAACGCCTGCACGACGTGGAGGAGACCGAGAGCGTCGTCATCCGCGAGCATCAGGCGGCTGAGCAGGAAAAAGGGAAAGGAGCAGGCGCATGACCGATCCCCAACTCGGCATGCTGATGCTGGTCCTGTTCATCTTCATCATCATGCTCGGCTTCCCGATCGCCTTCACGCTGATCGCGATGGGCGTCTCGTTCGGCTACTACGCCTACTACACCGCGGGTCAGGACTTCTTCCAGAATCGCGTCTTCACGCTGCTGGTGCAGAAGACATTCGAGGTCACGACCAGCGATGTGCTGGTCGCGGTCCCGCTATTCTTGTTCATGGGCTATCTGATCGAACGCGCCAACATTCTCGACCGGCTGTTCTACGCGCTGCAGCTGTCGATGAAGAACGTGCCGGGCGCGCTCGCGGTGGCCACGCTTTTGACCTGCGCGATGTTCGCCACCGCCACCGGCATCGTCGGCGCCGTCGTCACGCTGATGGGCCTGCTGGCCCTGCCGGCCATGTTGCGGGCCGGTTACGACACCAAGCTGTCGGCGGGCGTGGTCTGCGCCGGCGGCTGCCTCGGCATCCTGATTCCGCCGAGCATCCTGCTGATCGTCTATGCGGCCACCGCCGGCGTTTCGGCGGTCAAGCTTTACGCGGCGGCGTTCATTCCGGGGTTCCTGCTGGCGGGGCTCTACATTGTCTATGTGATCATCCGCGCGATGATCAATCCGTCGCTGGCGCCAAAGCTGCCGCCCGAACAGACCAACGTGCCGATGAAGACGGTGATCTGGGCGCTCGCCACCTCATTCCTGCCGCTGGCGCTGCTGATCGTTTCCGTGCTCGGCGCGATCCTGCTGGGGCTGGCGACCCCGTCCGAGGCGGCTGCGGTCGGCGCCGTCATGGCCATCGTCCTGGCGGCTTGCTACGGCTCGCTCAACTACGAGATGATGCGCGAATCGGTGTACCTGACCGTGCGCGCCACCGCGATGGTCTGTTATCTGTTCATCGGGTCGTGGACGTTTTCCGCGGTGTTTGCCGTGCTCGGCGGACAGACGGTGGTCGAGCAGTTCTTCGCCTCGATGAACCTGTCGACGGTCGGGTTCCTGCTGCTGACCCAGGTGATCATCTTCCTGCTCGGCTGGCCGCTGGAATGGACCGAGATCATCATCATCTTCGTGCCGATCTTCCTGCCGCTGCTTCCCCAGTACGGCGTCGATCCGATCTTCTTCGGCATCCTGGTGGCACTGAACACGCAGACGGCGTTTAACACGCCGCCGGTGGCGATGGCGGCTTTCTATCTGAAGGGCGTGGCGCCGCCGGAGGTGAAGCTCACCGACATCTTCTCCGGCGCGCTTCCGTTCGTCGGCCTGGTCTTCCTCACCATGGCGCTGGTCTACGTCTTCCCGGGACTGGCGTTGTGGTTGCCCGACTACCTCTATGGAAACCGCTGAAAGGGCGCGCATGAGTCTCAACGCGCTCGGCCTCGCGGAGGCTGCGGCCGGCATCCGCGACGGCCGGCTCAGTTCGGCGGAGCTGGTCGGCGACTGCCTCGCGCGCATCGACGAGGCCGATCGCGATGTGGATGCGTGGGCGTTCCTCGACCGCGACCACGCGATGTGGCAGGCCGAAGCCGCCGACGATCACCGCAAGCAGGGCAAGCCCACCGGCCCGCTGCATGGCGTGCCCGTGGGCATCAAGGACATCTTCGACACCTCGGATATGCCGACCGAATTCGGCTCGAAGCTGTGGGCCGGGCGCACGCCGCGCCGCGATGCCGTGGCTGTGGCGCGGCTGCGGGCGGCGGGAGCCGTGATCCTCGGCAAGACGGTGACGACCGAATACGCCTACTTCAATCCGGGCAAGACCCGGAATCCGCACCACCGGGATCACACGCCCGGAGGATCGTCCTCCGGCTCCGCCGCGGCGGTGGCGGCGCTGATGGTGCCGGGCGCCATCGGCTCGCAGACCAACGGCTCGGTGATCCGCCCCGCCGCCTTCTGCGGCGTGGTCGGCTTCAAGCCGACCCACGGTCTCATTCCGCGCAGCGGCGCGCTGCTGCTGTCGCGGGCGCTCGATCATGTCGGCGTGTTCGCGCGCTCGGTCGGCGATGCCGCGCTGCTCGCGCAGATTCTCGCGGGCTTCGACGAGGAGGATCCGGATACGCGTCCCCTCGCCTGTCCGCCCTTCGTCGATATGGCGGCCAGCGAACCGCCCTTGCCGCCGCGCTTCGCCTTCGTCCGCACGCCCGCCTGGAAGCATGCCGAGAAGGTGACCGCGGAGGCGTTTGCCGAACTGGTGGAATCGCTCGGCGACCGCGTTTCCGAGGTCGAGATCGGCGAAAGTTTCGACCGCGCCATCGACATGCACCGCACCGTCATGGAAGTGGAGATGGCGCACAACCTGCATCGCGATTTCGAGCGGGGCGGCGAGTCCCTGAGCAAGGTGCTGCGCGGGCTGATCGAGCGCGGGCAGAAGGTTACGGCCGTCAACTATTTGCGCGCGCTGGCCGCCAGCGCGCCGCTCAACGCCGCGCTCGACGGCGTGTTCGACGAATACGACGCGATCCTCACACCGGCGGCGCCGGGCCCGGCGCCGCGCGGCCTCGATAGCACCGGAAACCCCGCATTCTGCTCGCTGTGGACCTATCTCGGCACGCCGGCGGTATCGCTGCCGCTGCTGCGGTCGGAAACCGGCCTGCCGATCGGCGTGCAGCTGGTCGGCCGCCGCGGCAACGATGCACGGCTGTTGCGGACCGCCAACTGGCTGGTCCAGACTATCGGAAAGCGCGGCCGCCGCGGCGCCGCGCCGGCGAAGACCGGTGCGCGTCGCGCCAAAACTGGGAGCAGCAGATGACGAATCTCATCACCGGACTGATCGGAATTGCCGGGGTCTGCGTGTTTCTCGGCATCCTGCTCTGGTGGATCAAGGCGGTGCCGCTGATCATCATCGCCGTGCTGGTGATGGCGCTGCTGATCTGGGATTTCCTCAAATCGCTGCGTGCCGACGATACCCGGGCGAGATGAGGCGCGACCTCAGCGTACGTCTCGAAGCATCGGCGGCCAG
>JBKJUA010000397.1:0-2814 GCA_046590305.1 Bradyrhizobium sp. | reverse complement strand
ACACCGGCATCGACACCTATTCCGACCAGCGCTTCTACAGCTACCGCCGCTCGGTGCATCGCAAGGAGCCGGATTACGGCCGGCACGTGCATTCGATCGCGCTGGAGCGGGAGTGATTTCCCGAACCGCACAATGCCGCTGCCCTAGACCTTAACAGGTTTTAACGATATCGCTCTGATGCCATGAGGAACATTCTCCCACCCCTGTTCCGCGCTTCGCGCGCCGTTGCCGCCGCGACGTGGATTGCGATTGCCTGCGGGCTCGGCGGCTGTGCCAGCGGCGGAGCGCCAGGCGGCGGCTCCTTTGCGATCGCCGGCAGCGGACCGACGGTGGCGTTCGAATCGATCGACGGCCCGCCGCCGCAGGTGTTCGAGCGGATGGTGAACGTGCTCGACAGCGAATCCAAGCTGCGCAACCTGCAGATCGTCTCCCGCGAGGGCGCGGCGTCTTACCGGGTGCGCAGCTACCTCGCCGCCCAGGTCAGCCGCGGCCGCACCACCATCGCCTGGGTTTGGGATGTCTATGACCGCGACCAGCAACGCGCGCTGCGGCTGTCCGGCGAGGAACCGGCCGGCAAGGCCGGGCGTGACGCCTGGGCCGGCGCCGACGATCTGATCCTGCGGAAAATCGCGCAAGCCGGCCTGTCCGGCCTCTCCGGCATGATCAACGGCACGGCGCCGGCGGAAGCGCCCCCGCCTGCCCCGGCGCCCCTCCGGCGCGGTCCGGCGGTGGCGACCGGCCCTGAAGCGGTTTTGGACGGGTTTACGGTCAGTTCGCTCGGCGGCGACAGCGCCCTGGGCTACAGCAGCCATTAACGAAAAATGCCCCCGGACCTGAATTTGCGCAGGAAAACCCGAGAAAACCTGATTCGAAGGTTGCCAGCCGGACACCCTCCTTGATATCACCTCGCTCGTCGAAACGCGCCGCTTCTGTGGGTATTCCAAGATGCTGAACATTGTATCCAGCAAGGCGCGGGGAGAAGCCCTGATGTCGGCCAAGAACGGCTCCATCAAGCTCGTCGCGGGCAATTCCAACCCTGTACTGGCTCAGGAAATCGCCCAGTCTCTGGGCATGCCGCTGACCAAGGGCGTGGTCCGCCGCTTCGCCGACATGGAAATCTTCGTCGAGATCCATGAGAACGTCCGCGGCTCGGATGTCTACATTGTCCAGTCGACGTCGTTTCCGGCCAACGACCATCTGATGGAACTGCTGATCATCACCGATGCGCTGCGCCGGGCCTCCGCGCGCCGCATCACCGCCGTCATACCCTATTTCGGCTACGCCCGGCAGGACCGCAAGGTTGGTTCGCGCTCGCCGATCTCGGCTAAGCTGGTGGCCAATCTGATTACCCATGCCGGCGTCGACCGCGTCATGACGCTCGACCTGCATGCCGGTCAGATCCAGGGATTCTTCGACATCCCGACCGACAACCTTTTTGCCTCGCCGCTGATGGTCCGCGACATCAAGGAACGCTTCGACCTAGGCAACCTCATGGTGGTATCGCCCGACGTCGGCGGCGTGGTCCGCGCCCGCGGCCTCTCCAAGCGCATCAACGCGCCGCTGGCTATCATCGACAAGCGGCGCGAACGCGCCGGCGAATCCGAAGTCATGAACGTGATCGGCGACGTCGCCGGCCATACCTGCATCCTGATCGACGACATCGTGGATTCCGGCGGCACGCTGGTGAACGCCGCCGATGCGCTGCTCGCCAACGGCGCCAGGGATGTCTACGCCTACATCACCCATGGCGTGCTGTCCGGCGGCGCCGCAGCCCGTATCGCCGGCTCCCGGCTGAAAGAGCTCGTGATCACCGACTCGATCCTGCCGACCGATGCGGTCAGCAAGGCGCCCAACATCCGCACCCTGTCGATCGCAGGCCTGATCGGCGAAGCTATCGGTCGCACCGCGGCGGAAGAATCGGTGTCGAGCCTGTTCGACTGAGATCTGGGTTCCCGGAAGACCGCCAGGAAATGATGGCCCGGGGCGGCACACGGTATTGCGCGAAAGCGCCAATTTTTTATACATTTCGCTGGAACCAATATCCCGCCTGCGCGTGATACTTTCGGGTATATCTATTGGGGACTACTATTGGGGGAAGTGAGTTTGACGGACTTGTTGGTCGTGCTGGTCGTTGAAGACGACCCGTTAATCCAGACGCTCATCGACGAGGCGCTCCGGGATGGCGGCTATGAACCGGCGATCGTCGCCTCGGGCGAGGAGGCTGTGACGCTGCTGCAGGGCAATCGGGAAAATTACCGGGCGCTCGTGTCCGACATAAACCTCGAGGGCACCATCGACGGCTGGGAAATCGCAAGGCAGGCGCGAGAGATCGACCCGTCCTTTCCCATCGTCTACATGACCGGCGCTGCGTCCGAGCAATGGGCCTCGCACGGCGTTCCCAACAGCATTCTGCTGACCAAACCCTTCGCCCCGGCGCAACTTGTCACCGCGATCTCGCAGCTGCTCAATGCGGGTAGCCAGCCAAACGCGCCAACCTCATAGGGACGGAATTCTCCGCGAGTCGCGCAGGAATCATGAGACCAGCGAAATGCCACGGCGCTCCACTCGGAAGCGCTTGTAGGCGTCGATCGCCCGGTTCGACAGCACGAGCTGACGCCGCTCCCCGTGCCGAACCATCAGCTCCACGCTGTCGAGCAAGAACCGGCTGGCGGCTTCCGGCTCGCCAAGCTCACCGCTGCGTTCGAGATAGTCCCAGGCAATTTGAATAGACTTTTCCATCAGGATCGGCAGCGGCTCGGGCATGACGCATTCTCCAGCGGAGCAAACATTCCGGAGGCGGCTACGTTCCCTGTG
>JBKJUA010000376.1:0-2546 GCA_046590305.1 Bradyrhizobium sp. | reverse complement strand
CATGGCAAAAATCAAGGTGACCAACCCCGTCGTCGAACTCGATGGCGACGAGATGACCCGGATCATCTGGCAATATATCAAGGACAAGCTGATCACCCCGTTCCTCGATATCGACCTGAAGTATTACGACCTCGGGATGGAATACCGCGACCAGACCAACGACCAGGTCACCATCGACGCCGCCGAAGCCATCAAGAAGTACGGCGTCGGCGTCAAATGCGCCACCATCACCCCTGATGAAGCCCGGGTGCAGGAATTCGGCCTCAAGCAGATGTGGAAGTCGCCGAACGGCACCATCCGCAACATCCTCGGCGGCGTCGTGTTCCGCGAGCCCATCATCTGCAAGAACGTGCCACGGCTGGTGCCCGGCTGGACCAAGCCGATCATCATCGGCCGTCACGCCTTCGGCGACCAGTACCGCGCCACCGACTTCCTGTTTCCGGGCAAGGGCACGCTGACGATGAAGTTCGTCGGCGAGGACGGCACCGTGATCGAGCGGGAAGTGTACAAGGCGCCCAGCGCCGGCATCGCGCTCGCAATGTACAACCTCGACGATTCGATCGCCGATTTCGCCCGCGCCTCGTTCAACCAGGGCCTCGCCAAAAACTATTCGGTGTACCTGTCGACCAAGAACACCATCCTCAAGATCTATGACGGCCGGTTCAAGGACATCTTCCAGGACATCTTCGACAGGGAGTTCAAGGCGAAGTTCGACGCGAAGAAGATTACCTACGAGCATCGCCTGATCGACGACATGGTCGCCGCCGCGATGAAGTGGTCGGGCGGTTACGTCTGGGCGTGCAAGAACTACGACGGCGACGTGCAGTCCGACACCGTGGCGCAGGGCTACGGCTCGCTCGGCCTGATGACTTCGGTGCTGATGACCCCCGACGGCAACACCGTCGAAGCCGAAGCCGCCCACGGCACGGTGACCCGGCATTACCGCGAGCACCAGAAGGGCAAGGAGACCTCGACCAACTCGATCGCCTCGATCTTCGCCTGGACCCGCGGCCTGTCGCATCGCGCCAAGCTCGACAACAACGAAGCCCTGGCGAAGTTCGCGCTGAAGCTGGAAAAGGTCTGCGTCGACACCGTCGAAGCCGGCTTCATGACCAAGGATCTGGCCCTGCTGGTCGGCGCCGACCAGCGCTGGCTCTCCACCACGGGCTTCCTCGACAAGGTCGCGGA
Organism: Bradyrhizobium sp.; assembly: GCA_046590305.1. GTDB lineage: Bacteria > Pseudomonadota > Alphaproteobacteria > Rhizobiales > Xanthobacteraceae > Bradyrhizobium. The sequence continues at coordinate 1,358 of JBKJUA010000376.1, read as the reverse complement.
AAACCTGACCAGGGAAATGGCCTGACGAGCTTGACGGCTTGCGGCCTGGGCAGGCCGCAAGCTCTCTCGACATCATTGCGAGACATCGGGTCGCGCGAATGCGCGCCCCGATGACAAGGCACCCGCTCCAAAAATGTCATTGCGTGTCGCATTGCCTCATCCTCTGATCCCGGCGCAGGATGCATTGCTGCGCAGCTATCATAGGGCGAAGGACATGCGCTGATGACCGCTCTGGCAAGCCAGTTGCTTCCTTTGATCGCGGCCGTCAGCCTTGGCCTTCTCGCCGGCGCGCTGCTGGCCGAAGACCGGCTGCTGGTGCCCTACTGGCGCACGTTGTCGGCGGAGACGTTTTACGCGCTGCACCCGACCTATGGACCGCTCTTATTCCGCTTCTTCGCGCCGCTGACGATGGCAGCACCGCTGGCCGCCGTGCTGGCGGTGGCGCAGGTCACCCTGCAGTCCGGAGCCCTCACGGCGCGTAGCCTCGCAGCGATCGCGGCGGCCGTGCTGACCTGCAGTCTCGTCGCCATCTACCTGCTGTACTTCAAGGCCGCGAACGAAGCCTTCGCGCGTCGCGCCGTTTCTACGACGGATCTGCCCGCGGCTTTGGCGCGTTGGGCGGCCTGGCACCGTGCGCGCGTTTTGATTTGCCTGGCTGCCTTCGGGCTATCGCTCGTGACTCTAGTCGCTTGAAGTTCTGCCGGGACTGCTGCCTCACATCTTTTCCGCCGGGCCGGGCGCGCACCTCTTAGCTGCGAGGAGCGGTATCAGGTTAGGGGGAAAATCAGTTTTACCCGCACGAAAAGCCGAACGAACCCAATACGTTCCTTTCTATGCATGGGGTTGTTTTCGCGATTTTTGTAGCGGGCTGCGGCAGGCCCAATCCGTCTTGACCTTGCTCAGGCACTGCCCATTGCCTTTTCGATCGCATCGAGCGCCGCATCCGCCCTGGCGCCGTCGGGGCCGCCGGCCTGCGCCATGTCGGGCCGTCCGCCGCCGCCCTTGCCGCCGAGCGCTTCGGAGGCGACCTTGACCAGATCGACCGCGCTGAAGCGCGAGGTTAAATCGGGCGTGACGCCGACCACGACGCCGGCCTTGCCGTCCGCGGTGACGCCGACGATGGCGACGACGCCGGAGCCGAGTTGCTTCTTGCCGTCATCGGCGAGGCTCTTGAGGTCCTTCATATCGATGCCCTCGACCGCGCGCGCCATCAGCTTGACGTCGCCGACCTGACGCACGCCGGCGGGACCCGCCGCCGCGCCGTTGCCGACGGAAGTCCCGCTGCCCATCGCCAGCCGCTTGCGCGCCTCCGCGAGATCGCGCTCCAGCTTCTTGCGCTCTTCCATCAAGGCGGCGAT
>JBKJUA010000360.1:0-4621 GCA_046590305.1 Bradyrhizobium sp. | reverse complement strand
GGCGTTGAATCAGTTTCTTCGGAACTTGATTCAACGCCTTCAGATGTTGAATCAGAAAGTGAAGCGAATGTCCGGTTCGGGCACCGACAAAACCAAATCGAGCGTCACGCTGGCGGGGCCGGTCGTCATTCTGGTCGAGCCGCAACTCGGCGAGAACATCGGCATGGCCGCGCGCGCGATGGGCAATTTCGGCCTGACTCGTTTAAGAATCGTCAATCCGCGCGACGGCTGGCCGAACATCAGCGCCCAGCGCGCCGCCTCCGGCGCCGACCATATCCTGGATGCGGTCGAGCTGTTCGACACCGTCGAGCAGGCGGTGGCCGACTGCACGCTGCTGTTCGCCACCACCGCGCGTGCCCACGACCAGGCCAAGCCGGTGGTCGCCCCGGAAGCCGCGGCGCAGGAGATCGTGGCCGGCGTCGCCGGCGGCGGCACGGTCGGCATCCTGTTCGGCCGCGAGCGTTACGGGCTGCAGAACGAGGAGGTGGCACTCGCCAACCGGATCATCACCTTTCCGGTCAATCCGGGGTTTGCCTCGCTCAATTTGGCGCAGGCGGTGCTGCTGATCGGCTATGAATGGTTCAAGCTCTCGACCGCGGGCGCGCTGCCGTTCGCGATGCCGGAGCATTCCGAGCCCGCCTCGCAGCACCAGATGCAGGCGTTCTTCGACAATCTGGTGCGCGAACTCGACAAGGTCGAGTTTTTGCGGCCGGCCGAGAAACGCGAGACCATGCTGATCAATCTGCGCAACATCTTTACCCGGATGGAGCCGACCAAGCAGGACATGCACACGCTGCACGGCGTTGTCATGGCGATCGCGGAAGGTCGCAAGGGCCCCGCCAAGGGCGGCGTGCTCGACGGCGAACAGGCCACGCGTTTGCGCGCGCTGCTCGCCGAGCACGGGCAGCACGCCTTGCCGTCGGAAAGCGGCACCGTGCGCGGGCTGGCGCGGCTGTTGCGGCGTAACCCGACCGACGCCGAGCGCATCCTGTGGGAGGGCCTGCGAACCGACCGCCGGTTTGCCGGGCAGTTCAAACGCCAGACCCCGGTCGGCCGCCACATTCCGGATTTCGTCAGTTTCGTGCACCGGCTCGCGATCGAACTGATCAATCCCGATGAGACCGAGGTGATCGTTGGAGATCGCGCGGCGCGGCAAGAGTGGCTGGAAGCGCGAGGCTATCGCGTGGTTGCGATGGTGTCCGCCGAGGTCGAGGCCGATATCGGCGCGCAACTCGACCGGCTGGAGACGCGCGTGGTGGAAACGCGCTAGACGGACGTCGTCGTAAACGAGAACGGCCTGGCCGCGCGGGCAGGGGCAAGTCCGAGCGCTTTCATGCGCGAGGCCAGCGTGGTCGGCTTGATGACCAGCAGCGCGGCGGCGCCGCCGGGGCCGAATACCTTGCCGTTGCAGGCCGCAAGTGCTGCCAGGATATTTTCGCGCTCGTGGTCGCGCAGCTCGGCCGAAGTCATCACCGCCGGCCGCGCTTCCACCTTTTGCCGGCCGGGACCGGATAGCGCGTGCGGGCCCGGCGCGTCCGGCAGATCGATCCGCAAGCGTCCGTTCTGCGCCAGGATGGCGGCGCGCTCGATCACGTTTTGCAGCTCACGGACGTTGCCGGGCCAGTCGTAACGCGACAGCCGCCGCGCATCGCCTTCCGACAGCCGCAGGTCGGACTTCAACTCCTTGCTCTCACTCATCAGGAAGTGCTGGGCCAGTAGCGGGATGTCCTCGCGGCGGTCGCGCAGCGGGACCGACTCCACCGGAAACACGTTGAGCCGGAAATACAGATCCTCGCGAAACCGGCCGCGCGCCACTTCCTGCTTGAGGTTTCGGTTGGTGGCCGCGATCAGCCGCACATCGACAGTGCGGGTGCGCTCCTCGCCGACACGTTCGAAATTGCCCTCCTGCAGCACGCGCAGCAGCTTGCCCTGCAACTCCAGCGGAATTTCACCGACCTCGTCGAGAAACAGCGTGCCGCCGTCGGCGAGTTCGAAGCGGCCGATGCGGTCGCGCACCGCACCGGTGAAGGCGCCCTTGACGTGACCGAAGAACTCGCTCTCGAACAATTCGCGCGGGATCGCGGCGCAGTTGACGCGGATCAGCGGCCGGTCGCGACGAGCCGAGGCCTCGTGAATGGCGCGCGCGATCAGCTCCTTGCCGGTGCCGGATTCGCCGGTGATCATCACGGCCGCGGTGGTGGGCGCCACCAGCTTGACCTGGCGCAGCGTTTTCTGGATCGCCCCGCTCTGGCCGATGATGCCGCGCGGGTTGGTCTCGATCCGGATTTCTTCCTGCAGATAGGCGTTTTCCAGCTCCAGCCGCTCGCGCAAGCGGTCGACTTCGGCAAGCGCGGCGTGCAGTTTTTCATCGGCGTCGCGGCGCTGGCTGACGTCGCGAAACACGATCACGGCGCCGACCACCGTTCCGCGATCGCGGATCGGCGTCGAGGTGTACTCGACCCAGACCGGCGAGCCGTCCTTGCGCCAGAACACCTCGCCGCCGACATTGTGCACGGCGCCGTCGCGGAACGCGGCATAGATCGGGCAATCCTCGTCCGGATAATGGCTGCCGTCGTGGTGGCTGTGATGCACGATCGGGTGGATCGCCTTGCCGACCAGCTCCTCGGCGGCCCAGCCCAGCATGCGCTCGGCGGCGGGATTGACGAAGGTGGTCTTGCCCTCGGCGTTGACGCCATAGATGCCTTCGCCGGCGGCGCGCAGGATCAGCTGGTTTTCCCGCTCGATGTCCTGAAACACCCGCTCGACCCGCTGCCAGGCGGCGAGCCCGCTGCGCATGTGATCCTCGGCGGTGGCATCGACAGAGCGGCGGCGGCGCGCTTCGAGGTCGCTCATGGTCAGCAGCATCAGCGCGCGCCCGTCATGCGGCACCCGCGACCCCGTATATTCCAGCCGCAGCGGCTGGCTGGTGGCATGGCGCGGCGTCAACGCGTTGGTCCAGTAGCTGCCTTTGGCCAGCACGGCCTGGGTGAACACGATCAGCGCCGGTAACTGCCCGGCATGTAACGCGCTGATTCGTGTTTCGCGCAGCAACGCGCGGTCGTAGCCGAGCAACGCGCAGGCCGCCGGGTTGGCATCCACGATCTCATCGGCATGGGGGTCGAGCAGCAGGGTGGGCTCGGTCAGATAGTCGAAGGTGAGGGTGCGCAGATCGAGATCGTGTCCCGTTGCGGCTGAAGCGAGCAGCATCAATTCCATCACGCTGTACTCCGAGAAATCGTAATCCTACTACGAGTTCTCGTGTATCACGAATTTTCGTAATAGCCAACTAGAGCAGGAAACACTGCGTTGACTGGACTATTTCCGATGTCATGGGCTGGCACGCTCTTTGCCTAATGAACGGGCAACGAAGCGCAGGAGGTTTCATGTCCACGTTCGACAATCCGTTCGATCCGGCCCGCCGTCTCCATCCCCAGGGTTGCAGTTGCGGTCGGCACGTCAATGCGGCCGAACATGATACCGCCGCGCAGCTTTCGCAGCAGGCGGTTGTCGCCGCATCGGAAGAAGCCCGCTACCAAGGCGTGGTGGCTTCCGCCGTCATGCGTGCGATGTTTCCGCAGGATGTCGCGCGGCGCGCGTTCCTGAAATCGGTGGGGGCCGCGACCGCAGTCGCCGCGGTGTCGCAATTCTTCCCGCTGCAGGCCGCGACCGAGGCGTTCGCGCAAGGCGGACCTCTGGAAAAGAAGGACCTCAAGGTCGGCTTCATTCCGATCACCTGCGCCACCCCGATCATCATGGCGGCGCCGATGGGGTTCTATGCCAAGAACGGCCTCAACGTGGAAGTCATCAAGACTGCCGGTTGGGCCGTCATTCGCGACAAGACCCTGAACAAGGAATACGACGCGGCGCACATGCTGTCGCCGATGCCGCTCGCCATCACCATGGGCGTCGGCTCCAATCCGCAGCCCTACACCATGCCGGCGGTCGAGAACATCAACGGCCAGGCGATCACGCTGTCGGTCAAGCACAAGGACAAGCGCAATCCGAAGGACTGGAAAGGTTTTAAATTCGCCGTTCCGTTCGACTTCTCCATGCACAATTACCTGCTGCGCTATTACCTCGCCGAGCACGGCATCGATCCCGATGCCGACGTGCAGATCCGCGCGGTGCCGCCGCCGGAAATGGTCGCCAATCTGCGCGCGGACAACATCGACGGCTTCCTCGGGCCCGACCCGATGAACCAGAGGGCGGTCTATGACGGCGTCGGCTTCATTCACATTCTGACGAAAGATATCTGGGACGGGCATCCGTGCTGCGCCTTCGCCGCCTCGAAGGAATTCGTCACCTCGATGCCGAACACCTATGGCGCGCTGCTCAAGTCGATCATCGAGGCCACCGCGTTCGCGCACAAGGCCGAGAACCGCAAGCAGATCGCGGAGGCGATCGCGCCGGCGAACTACCTGAACCAGCCGCAGATCGTGCTCGAGCAGATCCTCACCGGCACCTTCGCCGACGGGCTGGGCAATATCGTGACGCAGCCGAACCGCGTCGATTTCGATCCGTTCCCGTGGCAGTCCTTTGCGATCTGGATCATGACGCAGATGAAGCGCTGGGGTCAGGTCAAGGGCGACATCGACTATGCCGGCATCGCCTCGCAGGTCTA
>JBKJUA010000134.1:0-5427 GCA_046590305.1 Bradyrhizobium sp. | reverse complement strand
CCGTTTGCGTCTGTATGGCGATCCAGCAAGTTGTATCGAGATACGAAATCTCGCAACGGCTCACCATACAGACGCAAACGGCGAATATCCAGTGCCTCATTCTGAGCAGGAACCCATCGCTCATGCGAGTGCACTGAGGGCAAAACACGCTCGATTAATTCGCTGACATAGGCCCGCTCATCTTCATTAACGGTCATCGCCTCTACGGTAAGGCTCTGATTGGTGCCGTTCGCATATTGGCCAACGAAACCGTCCGCTTGCAACCAACCCGCCAGTGCCGCTTCTGCTTCAGCTTGTCCGTCGCCAGTGGCTTCGACAGCGCCCATTGCTGTGTTGGTGCGCTGAATCAACCGCATACCAGGCTCAAGTTGACTCACTTCAAGCCAACGTCGCTTAGCCTTGTGTCCTTCTGCAACGAGTACCAAGTGATCGGCCGTTGCTTCGATGAAGTTGCCATTGACAAGCGTAATCTTGTAAACGGGTTTCACGCCGTTGTGTTTCACCGCGACAATCTGGGTGCGGTCATTCTCGTCATAGACCTCCAGCCCAACCATGTTGCGCTTCACAATTTCCCCGATCTGCACCGGCCCATTCGGCGTCGAAACTAACGCGCGATACGGCAAGCACGCGTGCGGCTGAGGGTGGGTATACGCGTCCTCTGAGCGCTTGAGCTCCTGGGTGGCGGGATCGACGTAATAGTGACCCTGCGCCGGCCCGGTGATGCCATAGGCCCAGTTCAGGCCGGTGTTGAACCACTGCGGCGAATTCGGCGCGACCATCTGTCTGGCCAGCATGTAGCGCAGCTCGTCGTTGAAGGTGCGGGCGTCTTCTTCTGACGTGAAGTAGCCGCCCTTCCAGCCCCAATAGGTCCAGCAGCCGGAGAGCCGGTCGAACACCTGCCTGGCGGAGAGTTCGCTGACATAGCGCTCGGATTCGGGCAGGCTCGCCAGCGCCTCGGTGTCGGGCACCGAACGCCACAGCCAGGACGGCACGGTCTCTTCCTCGACCTTCTTCAGGCGGGCGGCGACGCCGGCCTTGCGAAAATACTTCTGCGCCAGCACGTCGGAGGCGACCTGCGACCAGAACTGGGGCACCTCGACGTTTTCGAGGCGGAACACCACCGAGCCGTCGGGGTTGCGGATCTCGGATGTCGTCAATCTGAAATCGATGCCGGTGTAGGGTGATTGGCCCTGGGTGGTGTTGCGTCGTTCGATTCGCATGATCGTGCCCCGTTCTAGTTTTGACCGGCTCGCGTTGCACCGCGGCCGGGTGTTTTTCCTTGAGCGAACCCGTTGGTCCGCAAGCTTTACCGGTGGACCCGGCCCTGTTTCTCTTTCAACGCCCCAGCACTCGCACCCGCAGGCCATTGTTGGCCCGTTCTTGTCGTTACGAAAGTCCCCTCAGCAGGGTCCGGATTCAGGGCAAGCAAGCCCGTCACCCGTGCCTTGTCAGGCAGTCGGAATGGTCGATTTGGAACCCTGTCAGGGAGCGTCCAGCGGGACTAAAAACCACCCGGCACCGAACGATCCAAAACTAGGCCGACTCCATCGCGCCCGTCAAGGATTAGTACGAGTTCCTGAATCAAACACTAAATATGGTGCAAATTGGGGAAAACCAAGGGTCGCCGACCCCATTGATCTGGCCCAAGTATCAGTGAGTCCTCAGAGATTCCCAAGCGAAAATATTTGTTACCGGGCGGCGAATTTGCTGTTCGCCCCGCTGTTCACAGGGCAACTATATTTTGCGCCCTCCGGGGTGTTTGGGGGTTGCTCCGGGGAGACTCACGTCGGCATACGGACGGGAGAGCAGGCATGTCCGCCGGCCGATGGTCTTGCGTGGGCATAACCTGCAAGGTGCCGCCGATTCCCACCGCCGTTTTCTCGATCCCGCGGCCAGAAGTTCCCAGCGATGACCGATTCCCAGCCGACGGGGGCGCGAACCCGAATCGCACCCGCGGGCCTGATGTTTCTCGCCATCACCTCGATGGGCTGGGGGATAAACTGGCCGATCAACAAATACCTGCTGACCGAATTGCCGCCCCTTACCATGCGCGGCGTGCCGGGCGTGATCGGAGCGGGGCTGCTGGCGCTGCTGGCGGTGGCGTTACGGCAGAGCCTGCAGGTGCCGCGGACGATGTGGCCGCGGCTGCTGGTGGCGGCATTCTTCAACGTCTCCGCCTGGATGACGCTGATGGGGCTGGCGCTGCTCTGGTTGCCGGCCAGCGAAGCCGTGCTGATCGCCTATACGCTGCCGATCTGGGCCTCGATGCTGGCCTGGCCGGTGCTCGGCGAGCGGCCCAATCTGCTGCGGGTGATTTCGCTAGTGATGGCGTTCGCGGGGCTGGCGGCCATTCTGGGCGGCAACGGCTTTGCGGCCAGTGTGGAGAAGCTGCCGGGCATGCTGATGGCGCTCGGCGGCTCGATCGGTTTTGCCATCGGCACGGTGCTGACCAAGAAGTATCCGCTCAACCTGCCGCCGTTCACGGCCGCGGCCTGGCAGATCGGGATCGGCAGCCTTCCGGTCGCCGTCATGGGCCTCGGCTTCGAGCACGCCGACGTCGGCAGGCTGTCCGGTGTCGGCTGGGTCCTGATCTTTTACTGCACGGTGGTCCAGTTCTGCGTCGGCTATGTCTGCTGGTTCGCTGCTTTGGCGCGGCTGCCGGCCTCGGTGGCGGCGATCGGCACCATGGCGGTGCCGGTGATCGGCGTGACGGCCTCCGCGCTGGCGCTGGGCGAGCCGCTCGGCCTCGGCCAGATCGCGGCCCTGGTGTTCACGCTGGCCGGCGTCGTGCTGGCGACGCGGTCATGAGCGGCTTGCAAACGCCTTTGGCGAAAACCATCTCGCCGCTTGGTCTTGTGTTCCTTGCCGTCACCTCGGTGGGGTGGGGGCTCAATTTCCCGATCATGAAGAACCTCTTGAGCGAGTGGCCGCCGCTGTCGTCGCGCGGATTGAGTGGCCTCGTCGGCGCCGCGGCGCTGGCGCTGTTCGCGCTGGCGCGGCGGCAGAGCCTGGCCGTGCCGCGGCCGATGTGGTCGCGGCTGCTGCTGGTGTCGCTGCTGACGGTCGGCGGCTGGGTCGCCTTCATGGGGCTGGCGCTGGTTTGGCTCCCCGCCAGCGAGGCGGCGGTGCTCGCCATTTCGATTCCGGTGTGGGTGGCGCTGCTGGCCTGGCCGATCCTGGGCGAGCGGCTGTCGCCGGTCCGGGCGATCTCGCTGGCGGTGGCGCTCGCCGGCATCGCGGTGTTGATCGGCGGCAACGAAATCGAGGCCAGTTTTGTAAAGCTGCCGGGATATCTGTGCGTGCTGGCGGGCGCGATCTGCGTCGCGCTCGGCACCGTGCTGACAAAGCATTTTCCGCTGGCGATGCCGCCACTGTCGCTGGCGGCCTGGACGATCGGGCTCGGCTGCCTGCCGATCGCGATCATTGGCCTTGCGGTAGAGCAGCCGCAACTGTCGGCGCTGTCGGCGGTCGGCTGGGCGTCGATGCTCTATATGACGCTGATCCAGTTTTGCCTGTGTTACGTCTGCTGGTTCGCAGCCCTTGAACGATTGCCGGCGGCGACCGCCTCGATCGGCACGCTGCTGGTGCCGGTGATCGGGGTGTTATCGGCCGGCGCGATGCTGCACGAGCCGCTCGGCGTTCGCGAAATCACTGCCCTGGTGGTAACGCTCGGCGGCGTGACGATGGCGCTGCGCTCCTGAACGCAAAAGGACGGCGCAACTGTTTGCGCCGTCCTTGATATCAGTCGATTTCCGCTGCGTTACGGGCAGGCGTGCCGCAGGCCGTCATAGCCGAGATAGGTGCCCGATCGCACGTCGTAGGAGCGATAGGTCTGCCGGCAGTACTCGACAGCGTCGCCGCCAGCGGGAGCCACCGCAACGACGGGCTCATCGTAATAGCCGTCATCGTAATAGCCGTAGCCGGGAGCGCCATAATAACCGTAGCTCGACCCCAGCGCGCCGCCGATCACCAGGCCGGTGCCGAAACCGTAGCCGCCGCGGTAATGTTGATGACGATGGCCACCAGCCCAGTTGCCGCCGCCGCTATAGCGCGGTCCGCCGCCACCGATCACGGCGCCGCCGCCGCCGCCGCTGAATTTCGTACCGAGGCTCGGATTACCGGCAAATCCGCCGCCTCCGCGCATACCGCCGCCGCCGATCGCAGCGCCGCCGCCACCGCCCCGGAAACCGCCGCCGCCACCGATCGCTGCACCTCCGCCGCCGCCGGCTCGCATTCCGCTGCCTTTATCCTGGGCAAAGCTCGCGGTGGGGGCCGCCAGCGGCAACAGCAGCGCGAAAGCAGCAGCTGCACTCAACACTTTCAGACTATTCATTCTCGGCTCCATTTACGGGACTGCGGCTAGAACCCTTTTGCAGGGCGGACGTTCCCGAGCCCTGCACCAATTATGCGTGAAACAGACTGTCGCACTGGAACTGTATGCGGAATGAACAAATTGCAGCGATTCCAAGGCCCCGGGTCACCAAAAGGTGTGGGACGCGTGATCCCCGTCGATCACGCTTGCGCGGCCGACTTGAACTGGACAATCCGGCGCGCCGATGGCATCAGGAACCCCTTGGGTTCTCGAACCGGCCTCGCGCATGAAACTGTTCTTTCTGAAGCTCTTCACCTGGTGGAATGGCCAGACCTTCGGCACCCAATTGTGGACCTGGCGGTTCGGCGAACTGGTCGGCAAGGACGAACAGGGCAATCTGTATTACCGCACCAAGGGCGGCGCGATCGATCCCACGCTCGGCTTCCAGCGGCGCTGGGTGGTTTATAACGGCTATGCCGAGGCCACCCGGGTGCCGCCGTCCTGGCACGGCTGGCTGCATCACACCGTCGACGTCGCGCCGACCGAAGAGAGCTACACGCCCCGCGAATGGGAAAAGCCGCATGTCCCCAACATGACGGGGACGCCCGCGGCCTACCGGCCCTCCGGCTCGACGCTGGCCAGCGGCCGCCGTCCCAAGGCGACCGGCGATTACCAGCCCTGGACGCCCGGCAACTGAGCTTTTCTCATCGTCATTTCGGGTTCGCCCGCTTCGCTCACGCCCGGGGATGACGGGTAGTTTGCGCGGCGAGCCGCGCGCCGGCGCGGGCGATCATTTCGCCGCGGCGGATTTGCGACGCCGCGATCTTGTCCTTCATGAAAGCGAGGATTTCCGGCGGCGCGGTGTCGGGCGAACCTGAGTTAAACGGCGGCGCCGGGTTGTATTCCAGCCGCAGCTGGATCGCCTCCGCGGTGCGCCGGTCGACCAGCAGCGACACCAGCGTCAGCGCGAAATCGATTCCCGCGGTGACGCCGCCGCCGGTGACGCGGTTGCGGTCGACGCAGACCCGCGTTTTCGTCGGCGTTGCGCCGAACGCCGAAAGGAAATCCATCGCCGTCCAGTGCGTCGCCGCGCGAAAACCTTGCAGCAGCCCGGC
>JBKJUA010000131.1:0-5325 GCA_046590305.1 Bradyrhizobium sp. | reverse complement strand
GTGGTTTCGGTCTGCTCTGCCACGGCGCCATTGACGATCTCGAATACCGGGCGGATCGCTTCGATCGCCTGCGAGATCCGGTGCACCGCATCGACCGAGCCGGCGGCATCCCTCTGCAGCGCGTCGATCTTCTTGGAAATTTCCTCGGTGGCGTTCTGAGTCTGCACCGCCAGCGCCTTGACCTCGGTGGCGACCACCGCGAAGCCGCGTCCGGCGGAACCTGCCCGCGCCGCCTCGATGGTGGAGTTGAGCGCCAGCAGCGTGGTTTGTCTGGCGATCTGCGCGATCAGATTGACGACATTGCCGATCGCGGCCGAGGATTCCCTGAGGCGGTCGACATTGAGGCTGGCTTCGCGGGCGGCGGCGCTGGCCTGATCGGCGAGCTCGCTGGCGTCGCGCACCTGCGAACCGATGCCTTGCGCCGAATGGGTGAACTTGTCGGCGGCCAGCGAGAAGGTGGTCGCGGTGGACTGCGCGGCGCTGGTGCGCCCGGTCAGGGCATCGGTGCGCTGGCGAATGGTGGTCAGCGTCGCCGCGGTGGCTTCGGCGCCGCCGGCGACCGAATTGGCCGCGCGCTCGAGCTGCCGGATCATGGCGCCTAGTTCGAGTTCGAGCAGTTCGAGGATCTCCCTGGCCGAATCGCTCTCGGGAGCCTGGGGAGCATCGGTCGCAACGGCAGGGGCGGGAGATGCTGCCGCGTCGGCAGCCACAGCAGGTTCCGGCAACCGTTTTCGAAACAAACCGAATGCCATGGGCGTCTCTCGGGAATGGGGGACGACGAAATGCGAACGGCAGTCTCGCATTCGGGCATGAAACCATGGTTAACGATTGCCTGTTGCACAGGCAGCAACCACTACCGGTATACCTGAAACCCCGGTAAATCTTTGATTTCGGCGGTTTACCGGCCTATAACGCCGCGCCTTCTCCCATTTTCCCGGACGAATCCGAAAAGAGACCGCATGGCCGGACATTCCCAGTTCAAGAACATCATGCACCGCAAGGGCCGGCAGGATGCCCAGAAGTCGAAGCTGTTCTCAAAGCTGGCGCGGGAAATCACCGTCGCCGCCAAGATGGGCGCGCCTGACCCCGGCATGAACGCGCGGCTGCGCGCCGCGATCATTTCCGCCCGCCAGGAGAACATGTCGAAGGACTCGATCGAGCGCGCGGTGAAGAAGGCGACCGGCACCGAGAGCGAGAATTACGACGAGATCCGCTACGAGGGCTACGGTCCCGGCGGCGTCGCCGTGATCGTCGAGGCGCTGACCGACAACCGCAACCGCGCCGCCTCCGACATCCGCTCCTACTTCACCAAATCAGGTGGCAATCTCGGCGAAACCGGCTCGGTCGCCTTCATGTTCGACCACACCGGCATCATCGAATACGACGCGAAAGTCGGCTCCGACGACGCCATGCTGGAAGCCGCGATCGACGCTGGCGCCGACGACGTGGCCTCCAGCGAGAACGGCCACGAAATTTACGCCTCCAAGGAAACCTTTCGCGAGGTGGCAAAAGCGCTGGAAGCGAAATTCGGCGAGGCCCGCAAGGCGGCGCTGACCTGGAAGCCGCAAAACACCGTGCCCGTCGACGACGAGACCGGCGAGAAGCTGTTGAAGCTGATCGACCTGCTCAACGAGCATGACGACGTGCAGAACGTCTACGCGAATTTCGAGGTGTCCGACGTGCTGCTCGCCAGGATGGGCGGGTGACGTCGTGTCCCGGACGCGGTGCAGCGCCTCTTGGCGGTGCTCCGCAGAGCCGGGACCCACAGAGCTCAATTGCCGCGGCGTGGGCCCTGGCTCTGCAGCGCACCACCATAGCGCGTCGAAGACGCGCGTAAACGGGCTTCTGGCGGTGCGCAGCGTCCGGGGCACGTACCATCCGCGTCCGCCCGGCGTGACGGTTGATAGCGAAACGCCTGCGCTAGGCTTGAAACTCCGGCATGGGTTATAAAACCCCATGACACCTCCCCCGATTCGCCATCCCGTTCGTATCCTCGGCATCGATCCGGGCCTGCGCCGCACCGGTTGGGGCGTGATCGAGATCGATGGCAACCGGCTGACCTTCATCGGCTGCGGTTCGGTGGAGCCACCGGACAGCCTGCCGCTGGCGAGCCGGCTGCTGGCGATCCATGAGGGGCTGGCCGCGGTGCTCGGCGACTTCCAGCCGCTGGAAGCCGCGGTCGAGCAGACGTTTGTGAACAAGGACGGCGTCGCCACCCTGAAACTCGGGCAGGCGCGCGGGGTCGCGATGCTGGCGCCGGCGATGTTCGGGATCCCGGTGGCGGAATATGCCCCCAACCAGGTCAAGAAGACCGTGGTCGGCGCCGGCCATGCCGACAAGAACCAGATCCTGATGATGCTGAAAATCCTGCTGCCCAAGGCCGAGCCGAAATCGGCCGATGCCGCCGATGCGCTGGCGATCGCCATCACGCATGCGCATCACCGCGGCAGCGCCGCGCTGCGGCTCAAGGTGGTCGGCGCATGATCGGCAAACTCAAGGGCCTGATCGACTCCTACGGCGAGGATTACGTCATCCTCGACGTCGGCGGCGTCGGCTACCAGGTGCATTGCTCGTCACGGACGTTGCAGGCGCTGCCGTCGCCCGGCGAGGCGGCGGTGCTGTCGATCGAGACTTACGTGCGCGAGGACCAGATCAAACTGTTCGGCTTTCGCAGCGATACCGAGCGCGAATGGTTTCGCCTGCTGCAGACCGTACAGGGCGTCGGCGCCAAGGTGGCGCTGGCAGTGCTCTCGACCCTGCCGCCGTCCGATCTCGCCAATGCCATCGCGCTACGCGACAAGGCGGCGGTGGCGCGCACCCCGGGCGTCGGTCCGAAGGTCGCCGAGCGCATCGTCACCGAATTGAAGGACAAGGCGCCGGCCTTCGCCAATGTCGATCCGGCGCTCGTGCACCTGTCCGGCGCCATCGACAACGACCGCGCGCCGCGCCCGGTCACCGACGCGATCTCGGCGCTGGTCAATCTCGGCTACGGCCAGCCGCAGGCGGCCGCCGCGATTGCCGGCGCCTCGCGCCTTGCGGGCGAGAACGCGGAGACCGCGCAGCTCATCAAGCTGGGGCTGAAGGAACTGGCGAAGTGAGAAGTGATGTCCTTCGTATGACCGAGCCGTTCTTCACCTCGCCCCGTTTGCGGGGAGAGGTCGGATCGCCTTTGGCGATCCGGGTGAGGGGGGCTATCCGCGAGCAGAAATTTGCCGTGGGGCCCCCTCACCCCAACCCTCTCCCCGCAAGCGGGGAGAGGGAGTCGCCTCCTCGTGCTAGTCTGCCAGCATGACCACTCCCTCTCGCATCGTGACCCCCGAGCGCCGCAGCGACGATGTCGGCGACACCGCGCTGCGCCCGCAGCTGTTGTCCGAATTCGTAGGCCAGGCCCAGGCGCGCGCCAATCTGTCGATCTTCATCGAGGCCGCGCGCAAGCGCGGCGAGGCGCTGGATCATGTGCTGTTCGTGGGACCCCCCGGCCTCGGCAAGACCACGCTGGCGCAGATCGTGGCGCGCGAACTCGGGGTCGGGTTTCGCGCGACGTCCGGGCCTGTGATTGCCAAGGCCGGCGATCTCGCGGCACTCCTGACCAATCTCGAAGAGCGCGACGTGCTGTTCATCGACGAAATCCATCGCCTCAGCCCCGCGGTCGAGGAAGTGCTGTATCCGGCGATGGAGGACTTTCAACTCGACCTCATCATCGGCGAGGGGCCGGCGGCGCGCTCGGTCAAGATCGAACTTGCCAAATTCACGCTGGTCGGCGCCACCACGCGCGCGGGGCTGTTGACCAATCCGCTGCGCGACCGGTTCGGCATTCCGGTGCGGCTGAATTTCTACACCGTGGAAGAGCTGGAAAAGATCGTCACCCGTGGCGCCCGCGTGCTCAAGATCGGCATGACGCCCGACGGCGCCAACGAGATCGCGCGCCGCGCCCGCGGCACCCCGCGCATCGCCGGACGGCTGCTGCGCCGGGTGCGCGATTTCGCCTCTGCCGCCGACGCCGACCAGATCGATCGCGCCATCGCCGACAACGCGCTGAGCGCGCTCGAGGTCGATGCGGCCGGCCTCGACGCCATGGACCGGCGCTATCTCACCACCATCGCGATGAATTACGGCGGCGGGCCGGTCGGCGTCGAAACCATGGCGGCGGCGCTGTCGGAGCCGCGCGACGCCATCGAGGACATCATCGAGCCGTTTTTGATCCAGTGCGGTTATCTGCAGCGCACCCCGCGTGGGCGGCTGTTGACCTCGCACGCGTTCAAGCATCTCGGCCTTGCCGAGCCCACGCGCGATCCGTCGCAGTTCGGATTGTTCGGCGGTCAGGAAACCGATGAGTGACGGCGGCGGTAGACCGCGGCCCTGCTGACATTCTGCACAAAGCCACCCGAATTCGGCTGTAATGCGCCATCAGCATGAGGCTGCATCACGGTGAACCCATGATTTCGCGTCGTCATTTCCTTCGTTTGGCCGGCGGCCTCGGCACCACCGGCATTTCCACGGTTGCCTACGGATTCGGCGAGCCCGCGCTGCGGCTTCGCGTCAAACGCTACGATATCCAGCCGCCGCGATGGCCGGCCGGTTTCAAGCTCAAGATCGCAATCATCGCCGACCTGCACGCCTGCGACCCCTGGATGTCGCTGGAGCGTATTGAATCGATCGTCGATCGTACCAATTCCCTCAACCCCGACATCACCGTGCTGCTGGGCGACTACGTCGCCGGGCATCGCAAGGTGACGCGCTACATTCCCTGCAGCGAATGGGCGCCGGTGCTGGCGGGGTTGCGAGCCCCGCTCGGCGTGCATGCGGTGCTCGGCAATCACGATTATTGGGAAGACAAGGCAGTACAGCGCGACGGCCGGGGCGACACCATCGCTAGGCGTGCGCTCGAAGCCGCGGGCATTCCGGTCTACGAAAACGAAGTGGTGCGGTTGACGAAGGCCGGCCGGCCGTTCTGGATCGCGGGCCTCGGCGATCAGCTGGCCTGGCTGCCGGCGCGGCGGTTCCGGCCGGTCAAGCGTATCGGCGTCGATGACCTCTCGGCCACGCTCGCCAGGGTGACCGACGATGCGCCCGTCATTCTGCTGGCGCACGAGCCCGATGTCGCGGTGCGGGTGCCGGCAAGGGTGGCACTGCAACTCTCCGGTCATACCCATGGCGGCCAGGTGCGCCTGTTCGGCTGGTCGCCGGTGGCGCCGTCCGGAAGGAAGCTGGCCTATGGCCACATCCGCGCGAACTGCGACGTCGTCGTCTCGGGCGGCCTCGGCTGCAGCATCATGCCGTTTCGCATCGGCGTCCCGCCGGAAATCGTGCTGGTGACGCTGGGCG
>JBKJUA010000015.1:0-6003 GCA_046590305.1 Bradyrhizobium sp. | reverse complement strand
GACCATGCTGATGGATTTGTTCTTTGAGGAGAGCCCGGTCGTCCGCAAGCGCCGGTCGCACTTCCACGAGTTCATGGCTGACGTGCACGAGCGCGTGCGTGTTTTCCGGCAGAAGCTCAAGGACGGCGAGATCGAGGGCGAGGATGCGATCCGGTTGACGGCGGCCGAGATCGCCGAGGAGAACTGGCTGCTCTGCTTCGACGAATTCCACGTCACCGACATCGCCGATGCGATGATCCTCGGCCGGCTGTTCTCAAAGCTGTTCGAACTCGGCACCGTGGTGGTGGCCACCTCCAACGTCGCGCCCGACGATCTCTACAAGGGTGGGCTGAACCGCGCGCTGTTCCTGCCCTTCATCGCGCATATCTCCGCGCATATGGACGTGCTGCGGCTCGACGCCCGCACCGACTTCCGGCTGGAAAAACTCGCGGGCGTGAAAATGTGGCTGGTGCCGGCGGACCATGCCGCCGCCAATGCTCTCGACAAGGCCTGGGTCAAGATGACCGGCAATGCGCCTTGCAAGCCCCGCGATATTTCGATCAAGGGCCGCATCCTGCATGTGCCGTGTTCGGCGCATGGCGTGGCGCGGTTTTCGTTTCCGGACATCTGCGAGAAGCCGCTGGCGGCGTCCGACTATCTGCGGCTGGCGCACGATTATCACACCATCATGATCGATCGCATTCCGGCGATGGATTACGCCGATCGCAACGCCGCCAAGCGTTTCATCACGCTGATCGACACGCTCTATGACAACGCCGTGAAGCTGATTGCCTCGGCCGCGGCCGATCCGCTGTCGCTGTATGCCGCGACCGAGGGCCATGAGGCCAACGAGTTCAAGCGGACGTCGTCGCGGCTGATCGAGATGAGCTCGGAGTCCTATTTGGCGCTGCCCCACGGCCACAAGGATTCCGCGGCGAGCGGGTCGAGTACGGGGTTGGTGGAGACGTAGTCTAGACTAGCGGCGTCATTCCGGGGCGCGTTGAAGACGCGAACCTCAGGGGCGCAAGTGCGCCCCGGGGAATCTCGAGATTCCGGGTCTGGTGCGGACCCACCATCCTGGAATGACGAAAGCCCCCTGACCGAAATCGAGGCAGGGCCGATAATTGGGCATAGGTTGACTTGAACGGGTCCCTCGAAAGGGATAACCAGCCATCCAGCTTCCTTCTATCCCTCTCCTTGACATTCACAGGACAGATTTCCCATGGCGCGTGACAAGATTGCTTTGATTGGCTCCGGTCAGATCGGCGGAACACTGGCCCATCTTATTGGCCTGAAAGAGCTCGGCGACGTCGTGATGTTCGACATTGCCGAGGGCGTGCCGCAGGGCAAGTCGCTCGATATCGCGCAATCCTCGCCGGTCGACGGTTTCGACGCGCATTTCACCGGCGCCAATTCCTATGAGGCGCTCGACAACGCCAAGGTCTGCATCGTCACCGCCGGCGTGCCGCGCAAGCCCGGTATGAGCCGCGACGATCTCCTCAGCATCAATCTCAAGGTGATGGAGCAGGTCGGCGCCGGCATCAAGAAATACGCCCCCGAAGCCTTCGTCATCTGCATCACCAACCCGCTCGACGCCATGGTGTGGGCGCTGCAGAAGGCCTCGGGCATGCCGCACAAGAAGGTGGTGGGCATGGCCGGCGTGCTGGATTCCTCGCGCTTCCGCTATTTCCTGGCCGACGAGTTCAACGTCTCGGTCGAGGACGTCACCGCCTTCGTGCTGGGCGGCCATGGCGACACCATGGTGCCGCTGGTGAAATACTCCACCGTGGCCGGCATTCCGTTGCCCGACCTGGTCAAGATGGGTTGGACCTCGCAGGCGCGGATCGACGAGATCGTCGACCGCACCCGCAATGGCGGCGCCGAGATCGTCAACCTCTTGAAGACCGGCTCGGCGTTCTACGCGCCTGCCGCCTCCGCGATCGCGATGGCCGAGAGCTATCTCAAGGACAAGAAGCGCGTGCTGCCCTGTGCGGCCTATCTCAACGGCGAATACGGCGTGAAGGACATGTATGTCGGCGTGCCCGTTGTCATCGGATCGAAGGGCGTCGAGCGTATTGTCGAGATCGAGTTGGCCGGCAAGGACCGCGAAGCCTTCGACAAGTCGGTCGGCGCGGTGCAGGGCCTGGTCGATGCCTGCAAGAAGATCGCGCCGGATCTGCTCGGCCGCTGATCGCGCTGGATGGTCCGGGGTTCGTCGAAGTCGGATCCCGGAATCAGGCGCCGCAAGGCGTCCGGAAATCCGAAGCGTTTTGGAGTTGCGGTGGCCTTGGTATATGGTATGCCAGACGGCAAAAGCGGGTGAAGTTCGAATTCGCCGCGCGAGGGTTTGGGGAACGTCCAGATGAACATCCATGAATACCAGGCCAAGGCGTTGTTGCATGAATTCGGTGTGCCGATCTCGCGCGGCGTTCCGGTGCTGCAGGCCGCCGATGCCGAAGCCGCCGCCAAGGCGCTTCCCGGTCCGGTCTGGGTGGTGAAGAGCCAGATCCATGCCGGCGGCCGCGGCAAGGGCAAGTTCAAGGAAGCTTCCGCCGGTGACAAGGGCGGCGTGCGGATCGCCAAATCGGTCGCCGAGGTCACCGAATTCGTCAAGCAGATGCTCGGCGCCACGCTGGTCACGATCCAGACCGGGCCCCACGGCAAACAGGTCAACCGGATTTACGTCGAGGACGGCTCGCAGATCGACAAGGAATTCTATCTGTCGATTCTGGTCGACCGCGAAACCTCCCGGGTGGCGTTCGTTGTGTCCACCGAAGGCGGCGTCAACATCGAGGAAGTCGCGCACAACAACCCCGAAAAGATCGTGACCTTCTCGGTCGATCCCGCCACCGGCATCATGCCACATCACGGCCGCAGGGTCGCCAAGGCGCTGGGCCTGTCCGGCAACCTCGCCAAGCAGGCCGAGAAGCTGGTGACGCAGCTATTTACTGCCTTCACCGCCAAGGACATGGCGATGCTCGAAATCAACCCGCTGGTTATCACCAAGGCGGGCGATCTGCGCGTGCTCGACGCCAAGGTGACGTTCGACGGCAATTCGCTGTACCGCCATCCTGACGTGGTGGCGCTGCGCGACGAGACCGAGGAAGACGCCAAGGAAATCGAGGCGTCGAAATACGATCTCAACTACGTCACGCTCGACGGCAATATCGGCTGCATGGTCAACGGCGCCGGTCTTGCGATGGCGACCATGGACATCATCAAGCTCTACGGCATGGCGCCGGCGAACTTCCTCGATGTCGGCGGCGGCGCCGACAAGGCCAAGGTCACCGCGGCGTTCAAGATCATCACCGCCGATCCCAACGTGAAGGGCATCCTGATCAACATTTTCGGCGGCATCATGAAGTGCGACATCATCGCCGAGGGCGTGGTGGCCGCGGTGAAGGAAGTCGGCCTCAAAGTGCCGCTGGTGGTGCGGCTCGAAGGCACCAATGTCGATGCCGGCAAGAAGATCATACGGGAAAGCGGCCTCAACGTGCTGCCCGCCGACGATCTCGACGACGCCGCGCAGAAAATCGTCAAGGCCGTCAAGGGAGGGTAGAGCGATGGCGCAGGACCATCTCGCCGCACCGACGCCACTCGAGGAGCATCGCAGGCTCGCGGCGTTCGCGGGCGAGTGGACCGGCGAGGAGATGGTGTATCCGTCGCGCTGGACCGCCGGAGGACCCGCCATCTCGCACGTCGCCGCCCGCATCGATCTCAACGGCTTCTATCTGATCCAGGACACGAGACAGACCCGCGACGGCAAGGAAACCTTCGCGACGCATGGTGTGTTCACCTGGGACCGCGAAGACCGGCTCTACAAATTGTTCTGGCACGACTCGCTCGGCTACTACCCGCCGTCGCCCGCCTCCGGCGGCTGGACCGGCAACACCCTGATCCTTGTGCGCGGCTCGCTGCGCGGCAATGCGCGCCATGTCTATGAAGTGATCGACGACAACAGCTACAGCATGAAAATCCAGTTCTCGCCTGACGCGGAAGGCTGGGCCGACGTGCTCACCGGCGTTTACCGGCGCATCCCCTGATCCCTCTGTCCCGCCGTCCGCGAAAGCAAACCCAGACATGTCCATCCTGATCGACAAGAATACGAAAGTCATCTGCCAGGGGTTTACCGGCAAGAACGGGACCTTCCATTCGGAAGCCGCGATCGCCTATGGCACCAAGATGGTCGGCGGCACCTCGCCCGGCAAAGGCGGATCGGTGCATCTCAATCTGCCTGTGTTCGACACCGTGGCCGAGGCGCGGGAAAAGACCGGCGCCGACGCCAGCGTAATCTACGTGCCGCCGCCGGGCGCGGCGGACGCGATCTGCGAAGCCATCGACGCGCAAATCCCGCTGATCGTCTGCATTACCGAGGGCATTCCGGTGCTCGACATGGTGCGCGTCAAGCGCTCGCTGGCGGGATCGAAGTCGCGGCTAATTGGACCAAATTGCCCCGGCGTGATGACCGCGGGCGAATGCAAGATCGGCATCATGCCGGCCAACATCTTCAAGCCGGGCAATGTCGGTATCGTCTCGCGCTCGGGCACGCTGACCTATGAAGCCGTGTTCCAGACCACCCGGGAAGGCCTCGGCCAGACCACCGCGGTCGGCATCGGCGGCGACCCGGTCAAGGGCACCGAATTTATCGACATGCTGGAGATGTTCCTGGCCGACCCCAAGACGACCTCGATTGTGATGATCGGTGAAATCGGCGGTTCCGCCGAGGAAGACGCCGCCCAGTTCATCCGGGACGAGGCCAAGCGCGGGCGATCCAAGCCGATGGTCGGCTTCATCGCCGGTGTTACCGCCCCTCCCGGCCGCCGCATGGGCCACGCCGGCGCGATCATTTCCGGCGGCAAGGGCGATGCCGGTTCCAAGACCGCGGCGATGGAAGCGGCCGGAATCACGGTCTCGCCGTCCCCGGCGCGGCTCGGAAAGACTCTTGTTGAAAAATTGAAGTCTTAATTCAATCCTTGGTTCTTTTCGGGGCGAATATTCGCCCTGAATAAGGTAAAAGATGCCCTATCAGGCTGATCCGGTGCCCGGATCGGCCGTTGCGCCGTATTCCATGCGCTCGAAAATCACCAGGACGCCCTTATGTCTCGCCAAGATGCGAACGCCGCCTTTGCCCTCTCCTCGTTTTTGCAGGGCACCAATGCTCCCTATATCGACGATCTCTACGCCCGCTACGAGAAAGACCCCAATTCGGTCGACGCCGACTGGCAGGCCTTCTTCAAGAGCCTGAAGGACGCGCCCGCCGACGCGCAAAAGAACGCCGACGGGCCGTCCTGGGGCCGGGACAACTGGCCGCTGACCCCGCGCGACGACCTGACCTCCGCGCTCGACGGCAACTGGGCGCAGGTCGAAAAGGCCGTCGGCGCCAAGCTCGCCGCCAAGGCGCAGGCGCAGCCCAAAGGCAGCGACAAGGGCAGTGAACTGACCGCGGCCGATATCCATCAGGCCACCCGCGATTCGGTCCGCGCCCTGATGCTGATCCGCGCCTACCGCATGCGCGGCCATTTCCACGCCAAGCTCGACCCGCTCGGAATCGAGCCGGCGCGCGACCGCGAAGAACTCGATCCGCGGTCCTACAGCTTCACGGAGGCCGATTACGACCGCAAGATCTTCCTCGATCACGTGCTCGGCCTCGAATATGCGACGCTGCGCGAGATCGTCGCGATCTGCGAGCGCACCTACTGCCAGACGCTCGGCGTCGAATTCATGCACATCTCCAACGGCGCGCAGAAGGCCTGGATCCAGGAGCGCATCGAAGGCCCGGACAAGGAAATCAGTTTTACCCGCGAGGGGCGTCGCGCAATTCTGATGAAGCTGATCGAGGCCGAAGGCTTCGAGAAGTTCTGCGACGTCAAGTTCACCGGCACCAAGCGCTTTGGCCTTGATGGCGCTGAATCGCTGATTCCGGCGCTGGAGCAGATCATCAAGCGCGGCGGCAATCTCGGCGTGAAGGAAATCGTGGTCGGCATGCCGCATCGCGGCCGCCTCAACGTGCTGACCCAGGTGATG
>JBKJUA010000001.1:0-3104 GCA_046590305.1 Bradyrhizobium sp. | reverse complement strand
GGTTGTTGGTGACGACGCGAATATCCATCAACTGCGACATCTGATCGATGTACTGGTCGCGCTGATCGAGCAGCGACGCCGTCGAGGCATCGGTCCGGCCGTTGTTCTGCAACTGGTCGTTGATGAGCGCGATCTGCTTCAGCGCGTTGTTCGCGATGTTGATGGAATCGTTGATTCCGGTTTCAGCATTGGCCCGCAGGTTCTGGATACCTTGGGTCGTGGCGTTGAGCTGCTGCGCCAGCGCCTGGGCGGCATTGACGACGCCGATTCGGGCCGATGCCGAGTCCGGGCTGGTCGACAGTCCCTGCACCGCCGTCGTCAGTTTGTTGAATGCGTCCTCTATGGTGCCGACCGAATCCGGGTTGCCATACACCGACTGCAGATTGGCGAGATAGGTCGAGCGGATGTCGGCATAGGTCGCGCCGGAAATTTCGGTGCGGATCTGGGTCTGCAGATACTGATCGAGCTCGCGGTTGACGCCGTTGATGCGGACGCTGGAGCCGAAGTCGCCGGTAACGCCGGTGATCTGATTGAGGCTCTTGCGAACGTAGCCCGGCGATTCCGCGTTGGCGACGTTCGACGAAACCAGCGCAAGCGACGCCTGCGTTACACGCAGGCCCGACATCGCAGTGGCAAGGGCTTGACCCAGACTCATGACATACTACCCATCTTAGATCGATCGCGGACCGCGACTATCGCAGCACGTTCAGGAGATCCTGCACCATCGTGTTGGAAGTAGTGATGACCTTGGTGTTCGCCGAATAGGCCTGCTGGGTGACGATCAATTTGGTGAATTCGTCGGCGATGTCGGTGTTGGATCCCTCCAGCGACGAACCGACGATGCTGCCACCCTTGCCGTACAGCGCCTGTCCGGATCCGTCGGTCGCCTCGAAGGCGCCGCCGTCGGCGCGCTTGAGGAAGTTGGTGCCGTTGAAACTGGCCAGCGTGATTTCGGCGAGGTCGAGATTTCGGCCGTTCGAGTAATTTCCGACGATGCGGCCATTGGTAGAGACGCCGACCGATTGCAATTGGCCGGCCGGAAAGCCGTCCTGCTGGATCTGGTTGACCTGCACGTTGCCATTCGCGTCGGCGAACTGCGTTATGCCACCGCTGCCGAATACCACCACCGGGTTTCCGATAGACAGGCCGCCGACCGTGGCGTTGGTCAGCATGATGGAGGCGATCGCCGGGGTCATCTGGCCGCTGGGCGAAAACGTGAAGTTGGTATTGATGTTCTGCCAGGCAACGTTGGTGCCGGTTGCGGTGGGATTGACCTGATAGAACATGTTCCATGTGTCGGTGTGGCCAACACCGAGAGAGACAGAGTCGACCTTGCCCCAGCGAAACTGCAGATTCACCGGCGCGCCGGATACGTCGTAGGTGGTCACCGCGCCGCCAGCGATCGTCTGATTGAGGAACGTCGAGTTGTCCTGACCGATCACCTGGCCGGTTCCGACGGTGCCGCCGCCGGTGCGCAAGGCGGTTGCGGATCCGGTGAAACCGAGTGCTGCAAATGCGCTGGAGTTCGAACTGGTGACCGAAAGATCGGAGGTCGTGCCGGAATGCAGCGTGATGGCGCCGCCGGATATCGAGGATGGCACGGCCGCGCCGGTGATCGAGTCGATCTTGGTCAGCAGCGTCGAAATGCTGTCGGTGATATTGAGCTGGTTGCCGACTGCGCCCGCCGCCACGAAGGTGACGACGGTGCCGTTGATCGTAACGGTGTCGCCAATGGCGAAATTGGCGGTGAGCGAATCGCTGGGTGTCGCGCCAGACAGCAAGGTCGCGCCGGTGTTTGCCGCTGCCGGCGTGTCCTTGTTGACCTGGACGGTGCCGCCCGTCGTCGCATCGACATAGGGGGCGGCGGGCGTTCCCAGCACCAGGGGGTTATAGCCGGAGGTGAAAGAGGCCGGAGCCAGCAATTCTGATCCCTGGACCGACTTGTCGTGAGCGGTCGTCAGCGGATAGCTCGCGAGGTTGGCGCGATACTCGATCTTGGTGGTTTCCTGCGCCGGCAGAAAATCGTTCTGGAATTTCAGAACCTGCGGCGAGCTGCCGGTCAGGTTGCCCGTGGTCGGATCGACCGGGACGCCTTGAAGGAAGTATCCGGCGCCGTTGACCAGGTAGCCGCTCTTGTCGATCTGGAAATCGCCGCGGCGGGTGTAGCGGTCGACGCCGTCGAACACCGGCTGGCCGTCGGTGAAGGTTCCGGGCTTTTGCACCGAGAAGAAGCCGGAGCCGTTGATGGCCATGTAGGTGGCGACCGACGCCGACTGCACGTCGCCCTGCACGGTATTGGTGCTGCGCGAACTGGTGGTGACGCTTCCGGAGAGCTGGTTGGTCAGCCCGGTCGACGGAATGAGATCGAGAAAACTGGTATCGATGCGCTTGAACGCCGTGGTCTGCGAGTTGGCGATATTGCCCGAGATGTTTTCCAGTGCGTACGACTCCGCGCGCAAGCCGCCCACGGCCGTCGTAAGAGCGCCGAAGATACCCATGACATTTTCTCCAAATTCGATCCGGGCGGCTCGCCGGTCTCAAGAAAAACTCGAGAGGACCTTTGACCGCGTCGGGAGAAAACGTCGCAAGCGTTGTGCCAAATGGAAATTTTTATATTTATCAAGGCTTTAAATAAAAAGCCCCGGTCCTAAGACCGGGGCACAATTGCCGGGCGGGGCAACAATTGCCGGGCGCAAGCCTCAGGAAGCCGATGACGACGCTGGCTTGAACACCATCCCAAACCCATCGATGCAATAGCGCAGTCCGGTCGGCTTTGGCCCGTCGTCGAAGACATGGCCGAGATGACCGCCGCAGCGTCGGCAATGCACTTCGGTGCGCAGCATCCCGTAGGCGCGGTCCTCGGTCTTGCCGAGGGCGCTTTCGAGCGGCTGGTAAAAACTCGGCCAGCCGGTGCCGCTCTCGAATTTCGTCTCGGACGAGAACAACGGCAGATCGCAACCGGCGCAGGCAAAAACGCCCTTGCGGTGCTCTTTCAGCAGCGGGCTTGAGCCCGGACGCTCGGTGCCGTGCTTGCGCAGGATATCATATTGCTGCGGCGTCAATTGCGCCCGCCATTCTGCATCGGTCTTTTCGACCTCGAATTT
>JBKJUA010000445.1:0-5329 GCA_046590305.1 Bradyrhizobium sp. | reverse complement strand
TCCGTCGAATCAAAATCCTCTTCCTTCGCGCGCAACATCCCCGCCAGCGTGCGCAGCGCGCCTTCGAGCTGGTCGATCGGCGGGGCGGCGAGCGCCAGCCGCACCGCGTTCGGGGCGTGGCCGGGGCTGGCGGCGAAGGTGGTCGAGGGTGTCAGCGCGATATCGCGCCGGGCTGCGGCGGCGACGAAGGTTTGCGAGCGCCAGTGCGGCGGCAGGGTCAGCCACAGATGGTAGGATTTGGGGTTGCTCTGGATCTCGAGCCCGGCAAGGCAGGCCATTGCGATCTTCTGGCGCGCCTGCGCATCGATCCGTTTCAGCCGCGCCAGTTCGGCGGCGGTGCCGTCGCCCATCAGCGCTTGCGCGGCGGCGAAGGCAAATCCCGCCGCGGTCCAGCCGCCCGAACGCACCGACGCCATGACGTTTTCGCGCAGCCGCAGCGGCGCCACGATGAAGCCGAGCGACAGTCCCGGCGCCACCTTCTTGGACAGGCTGTCGAGCACCACGCAACGGTCCGGCGCCAATGCCGCCAGCGGCGGTTCGTCATCGAGAAACGAATAGACCGCGTCCTCGATGATGACGAGATCGAGCTTTTCGACCACGCGCAACAGATCGGCGCGCCGCGCGGCAGGCATGGTGATCCCGAGCGGATTCTGAATCACGGGCTGCACGTAGATCGCCGACAGATGCGCTTCGCGATGGGCCTTTTGCACGGCGTCCGGACGCACGCCATGTTCATCCATCGCCAGCGGCACCAGCGTGACGCCGAGCCGGGCGGCGATGCCCTTGATGAACGGATAAGTCAGCGCCTCGACTCCGCAGCGGCCGCCGGTCGGCACCATGGCGGCCAGCGCGGCGGCGATGCATTGCCGGCCGTTGCCGGTGAACACCATCTGTTCGGGTTTGGGCGACCAGTCGCTGTTTTGCCGGGTGAGATAATCCGCGGCGACTTTTCTCAAGGTTTGCGTGCCGGTGCTGGTCGCCTGCCGCAACGCGATGTCGAGCGCCTCCGGCCGGTTCAGTCCCTCCAGGCTCTTGCCGATCAGCGCCGATTGCGCCGGCAGCATCGGATAGTTGAATTCCAGATCGATCCTCGCCCCGCGCGGCTCGGTCGCGGCGGCAATGCCGCGGCGCGCCTCGCTCGAAATGAAGGTGCCGCGTCCGACTTCGCCGACCACCAGGCCCCGGTGCAACAGCTCGGTGTAGACCCGGCTCGCCGTCGAGGTCGCGATCCCGCGCTGATAGGCAAAGGTCCGCTGCGGCGGCAGGCGGTCGCCGGGCTTGAGCGCGCCGCTTTCGATCTCGGCGGCGACGGCATCGGCCAGCTTGGCGTATTCGAACTTCGACATTATTGCACCGAGAGCAATGTTTTACTTGCACCGATACAATTACAGGATCATTTAAGCTGCATCAAGCCTGAGATTGCACCGAGGAGAGCGAGAGCAATCCGCCGTCGCCGAGCCGCCGCCGCCGTCGAACGGCACTGCGCCAACGGCCACGTTTTTTGCAGGTAAAGGCCGATTGGAGTAGAAAAATGAACACGTTAGCCCAAAGCACACCACAAGCTTCGATCCCGCAATGGTCGGGCGGATTGGTGGCCTGGATCGGTGCCGGGGCGCTCGCCGCGGCGGCCTATTGGGAGCGGCGGACCGCGATCAAGGCGCTGCTCGAGCGCGACGACCGTGAATTGCGCGACATCGGCCTGGTGCGCAGCCAGATCGAGGCGGCGGTCGGCGGCGCCTTCAATCCGCACAGGGGAAACACGCGCTGAGTGTTCGCCGGCGCGGTGCGCTCAGTGCCGCACCACCAGCACCGAGCATTTGGCATAGCGCACGACGTGGCCGGCATTGGAGCCTAGAAAATAGGTGCGCATCGCCGGCCGGTGCGATGTCATCACGATCAGGTCGGCCTTGATCGCCGCGGCTTCCTCGAGGATCTCGTGATAGATGCCGCCCTGCCGCACCACGCTCGAGATCCGGGCCGCCTCGATGCCGGATTCCCGCGCCACGATCTGTAGCGCCTCCTCGGAAGTCTCGCGCTGCCGGGCGTCGAAATCGGCCGGCACATATTCCGCCAGCATCACCGGCGTCATCGGCAGCACGTTGAGCAGCCGGACGTTGCCGCTCCAGGTCTGCGACAGCGTCGCCGCCGTCGCGATCGCGCCCTTGGCGAGGTCGGTATCGGCGAGATCGATCGGCACGAGAATGGATTTGAACATCTGCGCCTCCGTGGTCGCGACCAGCCTAGCACAAAAAAACCGGTGTCCGCCTCAGTCGCCTGACGTCTGCTTCAACAACCTTGGGCTCTCAGTAGTCTTGGGCTGACGAACTTCTCGAGCCGGCCGCGGCGGAATGCCACCTCGCTCCAGTCGTCAATTTCAAAATCGAAGATCGCCAGTCCCGAGGTCGGCAGATTGTCGCCGAGTTCCTTGCGCCCGGCGACGTCGCCGCTGCCGGCCAGCATCAGCGCCAGTTCATGCATGCCGGGATTGTGCCCGACCAGCATCAGGACCTTCGGGTCGGTTGCAACAGCGGCATGGACGGCTTCCAGCAGTTGCGCCGGATCGGCGCCATAGAGGTCGGACTGAAATTCGACCTGCGGCGGCGGCACGAGATTCTGCATGGCTTCCCAGACGATATCCCAGGTCTGGTTGGCCCGGACCGCCGAAGAAACCAGCACAGACTCGGGAAAAGGCGGATGGCGGGCGATCCAGCCGCCGATCTCGGCGGCGTCGAGCCGGCCGCGGTCGTCCAGCCGGCGGTCCTGGTCGCGGCCCGACGGCGCATCGTTCTCGGTCTTGGCGTGACGCAGCAGCAGCAAACGACGCATGGGCACAATCTCGATTCGTTTCAGG
This sequence comes from Bradyrhizobium sp., assembly GCA_046590305.1. Taxonomy (GTDB): domain Bacteria; phylum Pseudomonadota; class Alphaproteobacteria; order Rhizobiales; family Xanthobacteraceae; genus Bradyrhizobium. Next base: position 2,478 of record JBKJUA010000445.1, on the reverse strand, counting down.
CCTTCCGGACTAATCTACAAGCTCATGCCCAGAACCAGGTGACAAGACAAGGTGACAAGCGCCCGATCGGTCCCTAAGAAAACGATATGGACGAGACTTTCACAAGCGCGACCAACGGAGCGGATGCCGCCGGGGCGCCAGCGCGCGCGCGGCTTTCGTTCGATCTGGATGTCGATATCTGCGTGGTCGGGGCGGGCCTCGCCGGCCTCACGGTGGCGCTGGAGGCGGCACGGCTCGGCGCCAGCGTCGCGGTGCTCGAGGGCCGCCATGTCGGCTGGAACGCTTCGGGCCATCAGCTCGGCACGGTCATGCCGGGTTACGGACTTGCCCTCGGCGATCTGATCGCGCGTATCGGTCTGGAAGACGCCCGCGAGCTCTGGTCGCTGTCGAAGGAAGGCGCGGAGTTTGTCCGGGCCAACGCCACCGAAGCACAGATTCCGGGGATTGCGCTCAGCGAGGGGGTGCTGGAGGTCTCCAACGTCGAGGCCGGCGATACGTTGATCAGCCGGCTGCAAATGCTCGGTGAGGATTTCGATACCGAAGTCGAGGGCTGGCAGGTCGACCGCGTGCGCGCCGAACTCAAGACCAATCACTATTTCCACGGCGTCTATTATCCGAAGGCGTTTCAGGTCGATGGCCGCAAATATCTCCATGGTCTCGCGGCGCTGGCGCGGCGGGCAGGGGCACGGATTTTCGAGGACACGCCGGTCGTCAGCATCGATCCCTCGGGCATTCGCAAGCGCATCGTGACGCCGTCGGCGCGGTTGCGCGCCTCGCATATCGTGCTCGCCGGCAACGTCCATCTCGGCGCGCCGCTGCGGCGGCTGTCGGAAACGCTGCTGCCGGTCTGGCGCCACGCCGCGGTGACCGAACCGCTCGGCGAGCGGCTGGCCGAGGCCATGACGTTTCGGGGATCGGTGAGCGACAGCGACGGCATCGACCATTTCCGGATCGTCGAGGGCGATCGATTGATGTGGGCCAGTCCGGAAACCACCTGGGCGGCGCGGCCCGAGCGTTTTGCGCCCGCCATCGCCCGCCGGATCCACACCATCTTTCCGCAACTCGGCAAGGTCGGGATTGCCGAGACATGGGGCGGCGTGGTCGGCGAGACCGTGCACGGCATGCCGCAGATCGGCCAGCTGCGCAAAGGCCTTTGGGTCACCAGCGGCTTCGGCCGTCATGGTCTGAATACGACCGCGATGGCCGGACAGCTGATCGCGCGCAGCATTCTGTGGGGCGACGAACGCTGGCGGCTTTTTTCGCCGTTCGAGCTGGTCTGGGCCGGCGGCGCGACCGGCCGGGTCGCCGGACACGTCATCGGGTTGTGGGGGCGGGGCAGTTCCGCCGCCGCCGGTGCGCTGGCCCGCTACCGGGAAAAGGCGCGGGTCCAGGAGCGCATTCGCGAGGCGCGGCTGGCCGAGGCCAATCGGCAGGCCGGAACACGCGGACCGCCACCACGCCGGCCGTCACCTGGCCGCCCGCGTCCCGCGCCCCCGGCAAGCCCGGGCGAAGGCGAGGCGGCTTCCTGATCTCACCCCGCCGGGGCCGAGGGGCGGGCTTCTCGCAAGAAAGTGAGAAATTTCGTGCCGGATCCATGTAACTTTGTTCGCAGCCCCCCGTATCTCCCAGCGAACACGTCCTGTTTCGTTTCGCACGGAGACCCCTCATGTTTGACCGCCGTATCCTGCTCGCATCTGTGGCCGGTCTGTTTGGCCTCGCCTCCTTCCGCTGGCTGCGATCCACCCCGGCCAATGCCGCGGAGAAATTCGAGGTCGAAAAGACCGATGCCGAATGGCGCGCGCAGCTGACGCCGCAGCAATACGAGATCCTGCGCAAGCATGGCACCGAACGCCCGGGCTCGAGCCCGCTCCTGAAGGAAAAGCGCAAGGGCATTTTCGCCTGCGCCGGCTGCGACCTGCCGCTGTTCTCCTCGGAGACGAAATATGAAAGCGGCACCGGCTGGCCGAGCTTTTATCAGCCGCTGGAAAACGCCCTCGGCAGGACCGAAGACCGCAGCCTCGGGATGCTGCGGGTTGAAGTGCATTGCCGTCGCTGCGGCGGTCATCTCGGTCATGTTTTCGACGACGGACCGAAGCCGACCGGCCTGCGCTACTGCATCGACGGCTTTGGCATGGTGTTCCGTCCGGCCACGGCATCGGCGAGCTGATCCGGCCGGCTTGTCCGGCGCCTTGGGCCCGGCAATTGTTGCCCGCCCCGGCAATTGTGCCCCGGTCCCTGGACCGGGGCTATTTATTTAAATATCTGATTTTGCACGTATTTATAGTTTGGCACGGTGCTTGCGACACTCTCCTTCGATAGCGGCCATGGTTTTTTAGGACCGGCGGGCCGCCCGGGTCGAATGTGGAGAAAATGTCATGGGTATCTTCGGCGCTCTTACGACGGCCGTGGGCGGCTTGCGCGCGGAGTCGTACGCACTGGAAAACATCTCGGGCAATATCGCCAACTCGCAGACCACGG
>JBKJUA010000272.1:0-11908 GCA_046590305.1 Bradyrhizobium sp. | reverse complement strand
ATCGCCGCGATATCGGCGGCGACGCTGGCGGGGGCGTGGTTCTTTCAGCTGGTGCTGGACATCCGGCCCTGTCCGCTCTGCCTTGAGCAGCGCTATGCCTATTATCTGGCGATTCCGCTCGGCGTCTTGGTGGCGTTCGCCGCCGCCAGGGACACGCCGCGCAGCGTGCTGCTGGCGGGGCTCGCCATTCTCGCGGCGGCAGCACTCGGCAATGCCTGGCTCGGGACCTATCACGCCGGCGTCGAATGGAAGTGGTGGCAGGGGCCGACTGATTGCTCCGGCCCGCTGGTCAATCTCGGTAGCGCCGGCAATCTTTTGGAGCGTCTCGACACGGTGAAAGTGATCCGCTGCGACGAGGTGCAGTGGCGCTTCCTCGGCCTGTCGCTGGCCGGCTACAATGTGCTGATCTCGCTTTTGATGGCCGCGATCGCCGGCTGGGGAATTTTCCGGCTGCAGCGCCGCTGAAGCTTTGGGCACGCCGCGCCGTAGCTCGCAGAGCAGAGGCGGACCCGACGGGCAAATCACTTCGATTTATCGGAAATAGTGTCAAGCCCCTCGCGCAAAAATAAATCGCTTAACACGTCGGGCAAATCACCTTTACTGATTCGCCCGTCCCACCCGAACGAGGGGCGTTGCGCAGGTCACGAACGCGCGGTGGGATGCGATGGACGCGACAGCGTCGGGCGCGCAAGGGATCGCAGGGCGGATTGAACTCCGTGAGCGATGGTCCGGCGCGCAGATCGACGGCGCTGCCAACTGTCTTCGCTGGAACTTGCCGGGACGCACGAGGACCGGCAAGAGCTCTGGCAGGACGGGCGCGGACGGTGAAATTGTGTGGTCCCGACGCCCCCAGGCTGGCGTCAAGTCGTGTGAAGATGCATCCGGCTCAACCGGGCTCGCGGTGCATCGTCAATCCGCACGGCGACGGTGGCAATAGTGCATGGCTCACCGGGGAGATCACCTATAAGCCGTAAACCATTGCGTGGGGAAAGCCGGATGATCCGGTTGCCCTGTGGTCTACTCGTGCGCTTTTTGCGTACGACCGCGGGTGCGATCGGCACCCGGCTTTCCCCGCGCCCTCTTTGCTTTGGAGGGCGAAACGAACGCAAAGCCCCGGGCGCATCGCGCCGCGGGAGTTAAACGCATGTCTTTCAACGTTATTGCGAGCGCAGCGAAGCAATCCATCTCTCGTCATTCCGGGTTCGATGCTTTGCATCGCCCCGGAATGACGAACGTCCCCTCAATCATCCACATCCTCCTGCGGCCGTCCGAACAGATGCACGATCCCCGGCGTCGTAATCGAGACGAACACGAAGCGCGACAGATGGTGCGCGCCGACGAAGATCGGGTCGATATGCAAGGTCAGCGCCAGCGCCAGCATGGCGTCCATCGCGCCAGGCGCGAACGCCACGATGATGTCGCCGATCCGCACATGGGTCGTCAGCGCGATCACCGCGACGAAGACAGCGGAAATGATGATGGCGATGGCGAACGATCCGAGCGCGGCATGGACATGGCTGAGCAGCGTCTTCACCTGCATCTTCGCGAACCGCGTGCCGATCACGGCGCCGATGCCGAGCAGCGCCACGTTGCGCAACCAGTCCGGCAAGGCGCCCTCGATCGTACCGGTACCGTGCAGCAGGCTCGATGCGATCATCCCGCCGAACATCCAGCTCGCCGGAAATTTCATTAACCGCAGGATCAGCGCCGCCGCGACCGAGGCCGCGACCAGGCCGGCGAGCTCGAGCGGCGCGGCGACCACGGCGGCCACAACTGGAGGCGACGACGAGGCTATGCCGGTCAACGCCAGCAGCAGCGGCAAGGCGGCGGTGAGGATGATGACGCGCATGGTCTGCACCACCGCGATCGCCGCGACGTCGGCGCCCTTCTCGGCGGCGAGCATGGTGATCTGCGACAGCGCGCCGGGCGTTCCGGCCAGCAGTGCCGAGGTCTTGTCCCAGCCATGAAACCGCTGCAGGTAGATGCTGCTGCCAAAGGTCGAGCAGAACGTCGCGAGTGCCAGCAGCGCGATGGTGAGGGGATAGGCAGCCATATTGTGCAGCATCTGCTGCGACACCAGCGAGCCCAGCGATATCCCGAGCAGCAGCAGCACCGACTGGGTCAGCACCGGCGGCATGCCGAGCGGCCTGCCCGCGATCGCGGCGATGCCGACCGCGATCATCGCGCCGGAAATCAGCCCGCCCGGCAGGTTGAGAAGAAGGAACAGCGCACCGCCGCCGACGCCGATCGCGAGCGTCTCGGCGACGTGGAGGATCTTGCCGCGGTTGGCAAACGCAACCGCCATTGTCGGGATCAGGGTCACGCCGCCTTATGGCAAATTTGGCTGGCGGAGACCAATGCGCTGCCGCGACCGCAGCAATGCGCTTCGCCAGCCTGTGTCACGTTGTGTGCAAACCCGTCTGCAAACATTCTGCACGCGCGTTGCGCGCAAAACCCTGACCAAACCCTCAACCCGCACGCTTCGGTTGCGTTAGGGTGAGGGCCTTACACATCGCCATATCCAGGGGAGACAAGGATGAGTTTTCACGCAAAATTATTCTGCGCCGTTGCCGTGTCGGCGCTCGCTGCGACATCGTCGGCACACGCCCTGACGCCGCAGCAATGCAGCGCCAAATACCAGGCCGCCAAGACCGCCGGCACGCTGGGCGAGCAGAAATGGAACGACTTCCGCAAGGCCCAATGCGGCGCCGATGCCACGGCCGCGCCGGCAGCCACCTCAGCCGTCGCTTCGGCCGCTCCGAAGGAGGCGACCGCCAGCCCGAAGAAAGAGGCTGCAGCCGCGACCGCCGCGCCGGCCGCACCTCAGGCCCCGGCGGTGTTTCCGGCCGTGGTCGATCCGAAATTTGCCAAGGAAACCGCCAGCAAGGCGCGGATGCAAACCTGCGCCGCCCAATGGAAGGTCAACAAGGCCGCCAACACCACCGGCGGCCTGCGATGGATCCAGAAGGGCGGCGGCTTCTGGAGCGAGTGCAACAAGAAGCTGAAGGCCTGAGCCCTGCCGAGAACAACGTGGCCGGCCGGGTTTTTCAGCCGGCTGCGTTCCCCAGGGGATCGCCGGGCAGTTCCTCGGCCGATGGGGCGATCAGCCGGGCCATTGCAGTTCCTATGCTGCAAGCGTAGGGATCTGGAGAAATTCCTTCCAAAATTCCTGCCAGGGCGGCGAGGTTGCCAGCTTAATGATCTCGGATATGCAGGGCGTGCTGGGACTGGCGTCGGGCGCGCTGGTCGGCTTTTCGCTGGGGCTGGTCGGCGGCGGCGGATCGATCCTCGCGGTGCCCCTGATGGTCTATGTGGTCGGCGTGCCCGACGCCCATGTGGCGATCGGCACCAGTGCCATCGCGGTGGCCGCCAATGCCGCGGTCAACCTGTCGAACCATGCGCGCGGCGGCACGGTGGTATGGTCCTGCGCGCTGCCGTTCGCGGCGGCGGGCATCGTTGGCGCATTTGCGGGCTCGATCCTCGGCAAGATGATGGACGGCCAAAGGCTGCTGGCGTTGTTCGCGCTCTTGATGCTGGTGATTGCCGTGTTGATGCTGAAGACGCGGTCGCGGATCGGCCTGCCCGACGTGCAGATGACCATGGCCAATACGCCCGCGGTTCTCGGCCTTGGCCTCGCGACCGGGACGCTGTCCGGCTTCTTCGGTATCGGCGGCGGCTTCCTGATCGTGCCGGCGCTGATGCTGGCGACGGGAATGCCGATCATGAACGCAGTCTCCTCGTCGCTGGTGGCGGTCACGGCTTTCGGCCTGACGACAGCTGCCAGCTACGCCTGGTCCGGCCTGATCGCGTGGGGGCTGGCGGGATTGTTCGTCGCGGGCGGTATTGCCGGCGGATTGATCGGCACCCGCTTGGCGCGGTTGCTGTCGGAGCGGCGCGGCGCGCTCAACATCGTGTTCGCCGCCGTCATTATTGCGGTGGCGCTCTATATGCTGGCGCGTAACTTATCCCTATCTTGAGCGTAGAGTAGCAATGCAACGCGATCCGGCCGGGAGACCTCACATGAACCAATCGATCGATCGGGCCCGGCCTGCGCCGACCCGGCGCCAGGCGCTTGGCGTGCTCGGGGCTGGCGCGATCCTGCTCGGCGTGGGGCCGGGATCGGCGCTGGCGCAAGGCGACGACAAGGTGCTGACGGAAGCGCTGGTATTGCGCGATCCGGAAATCCCCGTGGTCGGAAATCCCGACGGCGACGTCACCATCGTCGAGTATTTCGATTATAACTGCCCATATTGCCGCAAGATCGCCCCCGAACTGCGCCAGGTGGTGCAGGACGACGGCAAGGTCCGCCTGGTGCACAAGGACTGGCCGATCCTCGGCGAAGTCTCGGTGATCGCCGCGCGGATGGTGCTGGCCAGCAAATACCAGGACAAGTTCGTCCAGGCGCATGACGTGCTGATCGGCGTCTCCTCGAAGCTGACCGCGCCGCGCATCCGCGAGCTGCTCGCCGGCGCCGGCATCGACCTCGATCGCGCCGACCGTGACCTCGCCGCCAATGCCAGTGCGATCGACGCCATCATCAAGCGCAACGGCGATCAGGCCAAGGCCTTCGGTTTCAAGGGCACGCCGTCCTTCATCGTCGGCAAGTTCAGGGTGCCGGGCATCCTGACCATGGCGCAGTTCGATCAGGCCATCGCCGATGCGCGCAAGGCGGCGGCGCAGAAGTAGCGGCGGCCTGCAGCAAAAACGCCCTCGTCAGGGACGAGGGCGCCTCGAATTTGTTGAAGATTTTTGCGATTACTTCGACGACAGCTTGACCCAGCCATCCTGGGCACGATTCTTCAGCCCGTTCCACTCGGTGGCGGCGACGTCCCAATTCACGATGGTTCGATTGGCCGTTGCGGCCTGGCCGTTCGCAACCGTCGAAGTCGACGATGAATCATATACGTAGATTCCGGCGGTCAGCAGCAGCGCCCCCAAAATCATTCCCACGAACATGCGCATGCTAATACTCCAATGACAGCGGACAACGTCGCCGGGGCGGGATGGTTCCTTAGGATCGCGTCCGGGGTGTCGAAGCCGGCGCCACGGGAGCCGGCGCCGCCGGAGTCACGGCCGCCGTCGCGGTCACGAGATTGAGCGATTTCAGCTCCTCTGGCTTGAAGATGAACAGCCGGTCATGCGGCGTCTCCATGGCATGCACCCAGACCTGAAGATTGATGCCCATGTCGCCGAGATAGCGCTGGCAGCGCGCGGAAATATTCTGCGCGACGCTCATCTCGTTGCGCGGCAGGCCGGCCTGCGCCGAACCGAGTGCGGCGACCTGATGCACGCCGATCGCGGCCTTGTCGCCGGCGCGGCGCTCGATGCCGCCGGCGAACATCAGCGGACAGGACGACGCGCAGTATTTCCCCGCCTCGACTTCGGTCGCGAATTTGCTATCGCGAATCAGCCGCCCCATCGCCAGCGCATCGGTCACCGAGCCGCCCGGCGAATTCAGCACGACGGTCTTGATATAGTCGCGGCGCTTGTTGACTTCGGCAGCGAAGGCTTCCGAAATACCCGGCGTGATGGTGCCGGTCGCGATCAATTTGCCGCCGCCGACCAGTTCGAACGTCATCGGCCGGGCCAGCACGCCGTCGGGCTGCGGCACCGGCATCAGCCGCTTGTCGCCGCCCGGCAGCCATGGCGCGAGAACCGACGGCATGATGGTCGGCAGGTCCATGGCCGGTGAGGCGCGCTTCATCTCGGCAGGGCTACTGGTCGTTTCCGGGCCGCTCAGCCATCCGTTCATGCCGGCCAGGTCGAGCGCAAGCACGGCGATCGTCACAAGCACGACGCTGCGGAAAATCCAGCGCAGCAGGGATTCGTCCGGACTGTCCGATAGCCAGAATTGAAAACGTTGCCGGATGGTCAGGGATGGCGGCATGGCCGTGCGGCTACTTGGTGTGCCGCGCCGAGGACAGCGGCGTGACGTTCTCATCCGCAACGGCTGCGGGTTCGGCAATGGTCGCTTCCAGCGCTTTGGCTTCATCCGGGACCCGCCGTCGTGCTTCCTCGACCTCGCGGGCCATTTGCAGCGCGGCGACCAGTTCGCCCGCGGTCATGCTGGATGCGCTCACGGCGGGCAGTCCTTCGCGCCGGATCGCGGCATGAACGACGCAGAGGATCAGCACCAGCACGGCGGGCATCAGATCGATCGAGATGGCGCCGGCCCAGCTCGGAATGAAATCGCCGGCATAGCGCAGCACCGCTTCGGCGGGCGACATGGCCTGGAACCTGATCGGCTCGACCCGCGGCGTCGCCAAAATCTTGTCGGCGGCATCCGAGAGCGACGCGGCCTGCGCCGCGATCGAGCTTTCCACCTTGCCGACCACCGCGCTCTGGCGTTCGGCAAGGTCGGCGGTGCGCCCGCCGGCGGCCGGCGCAATGAAACCCGAGGACAGCGATGCTGCGGCGCGCTTCACGGCCGGCGCGACCGAGGTCTGCTGCAGATTGGCGATGATCCCCGTCAGCGCCAGCGATTCGGTAGCGAAGGCGTCGCTGCGCGCAGAAATCGGTCCGCGATCGCTAATCAGTTCGCGCATTTTTGTCAGATGCTTGCCGCCCTGTTCGAACAAGACGGAGACGCGCTTGCCCGAGGCCTGCACCTCCTGGCCGAGACTGTCGAGCTGCCCGGACATCTGGGTCAGCAGCTGCACGACGGTGCCGGATCCGGCGGTGCCGGTCAGCGACCCCACGCGCTCGGCATCCGCCAGCCGTGCGAAGCGTGCCGACGCCAGCTGAATATCCGGCAGCAGCCCCTGGGCAGCGATCGCATTGCTGTTGGCGGTGTCCAGATCGCGGGTGTAGTTCTGCACCGTAATTCCAAGATGCTGCTGGATCGCGGCCGCGCCGGCCAGCGCCGAGGCGTTCAGCCATGACGACATCGCGACGATCATCAGCGATCCCAGCAGCATGCAGCCGAACATCAGCCAGCGGCCGGTGCGGTCGACCACATGCGGCATGAAATGCATCAGGAAAATCCAGAATGCGTAGATGCCGACCGACACCGCGACCGAATAGATCACCGCGGCAAAGAACACCGTGGTCGGGCTGCCGTTGAGAAGCTCGCGAACGCCGAGATAGGTGTAGACGCCGGCCGCCAGTGCGAGGATCGCGGTCGTGAGTTTCAGCGTCACTTCGAGGCGGGCGACGCCTTTCGACAGCAGCAGGGAATTGGAGGCGCGCGAAGGAGTGGGCTGCGACGCAAAGGCAGTTTCGGAGGGCATGGAGATAAAGTTCCGCTGCGGAAAAAATCCGCTCTGACCAGCGCCCCCGCTGTGTTGCTAAGCCATTCACTTCTGGGGATAAATTCAGACGAGATTATGTCGGCGGTCGCCGCTCCCTGCCGAGCCATTCCAATATCTCCGCATTGATCTCGCGCGGATAGGTGTGGCTGAGGTCGTCGAGCTCGCGGTAGGTGACATCGGCGCCGGCCGCCGACAGCAGATCGCGGGTCTGCCGCGCCACCTGCACCGGAAACATCCAGTCGAGCCTGCCGTGCACGAGATAGACCGGCAGGCCGCGCAATCGTTCGGCATCGGCCATCTCGGCCATCAGCGGATGGAAGGTGGCGGAAACCGGGGCAAGGTGGGTGAACGGCGAGGCGCTCTCGAGCCCGCTGACATAGCAAAAGGTGCCGCCGTCGCTCATCCCGGTCAGCAGCAATCTTGTCGGATCGATGTTCCAGCGCGCCTGCACGGAAGCGAGGATGCGCGCGAGGTTAGGCGAGTCGGTGTCGTCGCCCATCAGGGCCCAAGTGCTCTTGTTACTTGAAGTACTTTTGTCATTTGAAGTATCACCGGTCGCGGTCGGTGCGATCAGGATCGCGCCATGGCTGCGCGCATCGCGCAGCCAGCTCCACAGAAAGCCGCGGCCGTTGCCGCTGCCGCCATGCAGCGCCATCACCAGCGGCCAGGCGCGGTCGGGCGTGTAATATTCGGGAACATAGAGCGAATAGCCGCCGCGGCAGCCCGGCTCGTTGTGGTCGTGAAGGATGCCGGTGTGTTCCTTTACCGGCTGCGCCAGCCGCGCCAGCAGGCCGGGGTCGTCGCGTGATGGAGGATCGAGGAAGAAGTTGGAGACCGGCGGCAGCCTCTCCGCCAGCGGATAAAGCGCCTCCTGCGCGCGCGGGGCGTGGCGCAGCGCGCGAAACACCGCCATCAGGTCGCCATGGCCATTCTGAACGGCGCGCAATCCCTCGAACGCCGCCAGCGCCGCAGCGCTCGCGCTCTGAAGCGGCGCACGCAAATGCGCGAATTCCTCCGGCCAGTCCGCGAGCCGCGGCAGGACCGCCTGCAACGCCTGATCCGGGGTATCAGCGGCTTGCATCACGCGGCCGAAATCCGGCGGATTGAGGTGGCGCGCGATGAAACCGAGAGCCTCGAGCGATTGCAGCAATGGCGGCAGCACGGCCACGATGTCGTCTACGACAGCCTCGCTCATCGCGCCCGTCCTTGCGTTCAATGCAGCCGCGGCGCCTTCAGAAGCTTCGCGCGATCGGTCGAGGTCAGCACCACGTCGAAGGTGACGCCTTCGTGATAGACGGTGAGCGGCACGTCGACCCCGGCGGGGCCAAGCGACCAGAGCTTTCGGTAGAATCCGATCTGACTTGTGATCTTTTCGCCCCTGACCGCCAGGATGACGTCGCCGGCCTTGAGTTCGGCGCGCGCCGCCGGCCCCTTGCCGGCGATGCCGACTATCACGACCCTGTTCTCGATCTCGTGGGTGTACATCCCGAGCCAGGGCCGCGACGGCTTGTTGACGCGGCCGAATTTCCTGATGTCGTCGAGGACCGGCTTGAGCAGGTCGATCGGCACGATCATGTTGACATGCTCGGCGCGGCCGTCGCGCTCGCGTTCGAGCTGCAGCGAGCCGATGCCGATCAACTCGCCGCGGGTGGAGATCAGTGCGGTGCCGCCCCAGTTGGGATGCGCGGGATAGCTGAAGATCGCCTCGTCCAGCAAATATTCCCAGTACCCGGCGAATTCCTGCTTGGCCACGATGTGGCTGGCGACCGACCGGGTGCGTCCGCCGGCGCTGCCGACCACGACGCGGTCGCCGACGGCTGCGGCGGCCGAAGAGCCCAGCGGCAGCGGTTCAAGGTCGATGCGGCCAAGCGCCTGCACCAGGCCAAAGCCGGTTTCGGAATCGAAGCCGAGCGCGTGGCCCTGCACCACGCTGCCATCGCCGAGATGCAGCCAGACCGTTTCGGCCTCGGTGATCAGATAGCCGATGGTCAGCACCAGTCCGTCGTCAATCAGCACGCCATTGCCGGCGCGCTCGGTGCCCAGGGTATCCGCGCTGAAGGCGTCGGCCGGGATGATCGAATGCAGGCCGACCACCGCCGCAAGTGCGCGGTCGAGATCGAAGCTGTAATCGCCGGGACGGGGCTGGTTCACCGGCGGCACTTTCCATTCAGTCAATGAGGGCATGGAGTTCTCCTGGCCAACCCGGCACGCGCGAGTCGCGCGCGCGAAATCATTGACGATCTTATGTCGCAAACGCCCGTCTTGAAAGTGGCGTGACGGCAATTTGGACGGCGTGCGAGATGCCGGATTCTTGATCGCGATGTCCCGGAACCGATGACATCAGGTTATAGCCGTTGATCCAGCCGATGCGACTAGTCTAGCCAGGAGTGTCTCGCCGATTACGCGGCGGCATGATCCGGAAGTCGCGGCCCTGCTTCAGCCACGCAGCGCGTTCGTCGCGCAGCAGCGTACGGCGGACTTTCCCCGAATCATCACGCGGGCCGATGCTGACGATTTCATAACTCTCCGGATGCTTGGTGCGGCTGAGCCGGTCGGCCAGCAAGCCGCCCATGCAGTCGACGACCCTGGTGGCGTCGGCCGTCTCGGCCAGTTCGAGGATGGCGTGAATCCGTTGTCCGAGTTCGGGATCGGGCAGGCCGACCACGACGCAGGAGCGCACGTCGGGGTGCGCCGTCACCGCGGCCTCCACTTCGGCCGGATAGATGTTGGCGCCGCCGCGCAGGATCATGTCGGCGAGCCGGTCGCCGAGATAGAGGTAGCCCTCGGCATCGAGCCGTCCGATGTCGCCGAGCGATTCCCAGCCGTCGGGACGGCGCTTCGGCTCGGCGCCGAGGTAGTGATAGGTGCTGCCGGCGCCGTCATTGGGGAGGAAATAGATTTCGCCGGTCTCGCCGGCTGCGACGTCGTTGCCGTCCTCGCCGATGATGCGCAAGCGTGAGGTTTCCGCGATCTTGCCGACCGAGCCCTTGTGATCAAGCCATTCGACGCCGGAAATGATCGTTGCGCCCTGCGCCTCGGTGCCGCCATAGAGTTCGAAGATTCGCTCCGGCCCGAGCCAATCGATCCATCTTTCCTTCAGCCATGGCGGCATTGGCGCCGCCATGTGGAACACCACCCGCAGGCTCGACAAATCATGGGCGTTGCGAACCTGCTCGGGCAGCGCCCAGATCCGATGCATCATGGTCGGCACGAAGTTGACCCACTGCACCCGGTTGGCCGCGATCAGGCGCAGCGTCTCCTCGGCATCGAACTTCACCATGCCGGTGACGCTTCCGCCGGCGAACAGTGCGGTGTGCGACACAATGAAGGGGGCGTTGTGATAGAGCGGGCCGGGATTGAGCAAGGACACGCCTTTCGGGATTCCGAGTGCCCGTTCTGCTCCCGGATCGATCGCCGCCGGCTGATGATCGAGGATCACCTTGGGCCGCCCGGTCGAGCCGCCTGAGGTCATCGCCTTCCAATAGCGCGCCACCGGACTGTCCAGCGGTTCGTCCGAAAAGCCTTCTGGCACAAAATCGGCCGGCAGCGAATTCGGCGCGTTCCAGTCGGCCTCGCCGCCGACCACCAGCGCGGGCTTGAGAATCTCCAGCACCGCGGCGGCCTCACCGCGCGGCAGCCGCCAAGACAGCGAGGTCGGCGTCGCGCCACATTTCCACACCGCGAAGGTGGTCTCGAAGAAGGTATTGCCGTTGGGCAGCCCGATGGCGACGAAATCGCCGGGCTTGACACCCTTGGCCATAAAGGCGCGTGCGCGGGCATTGGCGCCGCGTTCGAGCTGCTCCCAGGTCAGCGTATCCGTGCCATGGCTGACCGCGACAGTGTCCTTGCGTGTGCGCTCGGCATACCAGCGCGGCACGTCGGCGATGGGAATCAGCAGGGGGGTCCTCCGTATGCGGTTGTTCTGCCCCGCTTGTAGCTTGCGAACGAGGCCGCGCCTCAGGCGTCGGCGTCTCGTTCAGCAACAGAGGATGTTTGGGCTGAAGAAAACCGAGGCGTCCATATTGCCACGGAACGAACCCATTCCCTACGGATCGAGTTCGGTGTCCCAGTAAAGATAATCCAGCCAGCTGTCGTGCAAATAGTTCGGCGGGAACAGCCGGCCGTTGCGGTGCAGCTGGTGCACCGTCGGCGCGAACGGCGGCTGGCGCGGAAACATCCGCGCCTGCTGCGGCGTCAGGTTGCCCTTGCGCAGGTTGCAGGGCGAGCAGGCGGCGACGACGTTTTCCCAGGTGGTCTGGCCGCCCTTGGAGCGCGGGATGATGTGATCGAAGGTGAGGTCGTCATGCGCGTGACAATACTGGCAGGCGAAGCGGTCGCGCAGGAACACGTTGAACCGGGTGAAGGCCGGATGCGTGGTCGGCCTGACGAAGGATTTCAGCGACACCACGCTCGGCAGCTGGATTTCGAACGAGGGGCTGTGCACCGCGCGGTCGTAATGCTCGACGATATTGACGCGGTCGAGGAACACCGCCTTGATCGCGTCCTGCCATGACCAGAGCGACAGCGGGTAATAGCTGAGCGGGCGGAAATCCGCGTTCAGCACCAGCACCGGCCAACCGCCTTGCGAGACATGTGCGTTCAAGTAACGCTCCTGACCCCCATAATACTGCGAAGCAGCATGAGTTGACATACTACAG
>JBKJUA010000268.1:0-22263 GCA_046590305.1 Bradyrhizobium sp. | reverse complement strand
ATCGAGCCGCAGCCGGCGGGCGTCTTCGGTGGTGATCGGCGCGCAAACGATGCCGGAGGTGTGGCGGATGATGAACGCCATCTTCTCGGAGGTGCACAGCGACGCCGCGACGATCAGGTCGCCCTCCCCTTCGCGGTCGTCGTCGTCGGTGACGACGACGAGCTCGCCATTGGCAAAAGCCTGCAGAACGTCCTGGATCGGATCGGCCATTCTTATACGTCTCGCGTTGGTGCCGGGCAGCATTAGCCGGACTTGTTAACCGGACTTGAGACCCCGCGCCAGCATCATTACGCAGGGCAGAACAGCGCCGGCATGGCGGTGCCGATCCGGTCCGTATCGGTGAATTTCCGCACAGCGGTATTGGCTTCGGAGCCGCCGAAATTCCTACGGCAGCACTTCCTTGCGCTCGGCAAGCTGCGCGTCCATTTCCGCGCGCTTGTCGTCCAAGAGGCCGGCGGCGGCGGCTTCGATCACGGTGTAGAGTTCCTGGGCATCGCTGATCCGGGTCACGGTGACGTAGTCCGCGCCGGCGGCGTAGAGATCAGCGACGTCGGCCAGCAGGTCGGCGGTGGCGACGATCTTGGCGGTGGGATTGAGCGTGCGCACGTGGCGGACCAGTTTTTCGTTGTCGGCGCCCTTCAACAACGAGTCCGGCACGCTCAATATAATGAGCTCGGCCTTGCCGACGCCGGCATGCACCAGGGTGTCGACGTTGCTGATATCGCCGTAGATCACGTGCAGGCCGCGATCCGCCAGGGTGCGGAATACGTTCGGGTTGAAATCGATCACGGTGAGCTGATCGAGAAACACCGGATTGCGCCGCTCGATCTCGCTCAGCAAGGCGCTCGCGGCGCGGAAAAAGCCGAGGATCACGACCCGCCGCGCCTCGCCGTGCCCGCCCTCGTGACCGGCATCGTGGGCATGGCCGTGATCGAGATCGCGGATCCCGATCCGCTTCAAGGGGCCGATCGATGCCCGCGTGATCTCGTCGCTGCGCATGATCGCAAAAGTGCTCAGCACCGCCAGGATCACGAAGGCGAATGACACCGCGCTGGCGGTCTGGGTCTGGATGTGCCCGGCGACGACGCCGGTCTGGATCACGACCAGCGAGAATTCGCTGATCTGCGCCAGGTTGATCGCCGGCAGCAGGCTGGCGCGCAGGCCTTGCTTCATCAGGTACAGCGGCGTGAACGTGGTCAGCACGCGGCTAATCACCGTGAAGGCCGCGATGATCAGCGCGAGCCAGATCACTCCCATGCTGGGGATCGGGATCGTCATTCCGAGCGCGACAAAGAACAGCGTGATGAAGAAATCGCGCAGCGTCGTGACCTTGGCGGTGACATCGAGCGCATAGGGAAAGGTCGAGAGCGACACCCCGGCCACCAGCGATCCCATTTCGCGCGACAGATGCAGCCGCTCGGCGATCTCGCCGATCAGGAAGCACCACGCCAGCGCGCCGAGCAGGATCAGCTCGGGACGGCGCGCGATCTGGTGGAACAGTTTGGGCAGGACGAAGCGGCTCAGCACCAGCGCAGTGGCCACCAGCACGCCAACCCGGCCGACCGAGAGCAGGATCACGCTGACCTCGAGGTTAGCGAGGCTCGGCTGCACCGCCAGGAACAGGATGGCGAAGATGTCCTGCAGCACCAGCATGCCGAGCGTGATGCGGCCGGGCAGCGTGTCGAGTTCGCGCTTCTCGTACAAAACCTTGACGATGATGACCGTACTGGAGAGCGCGCAGGCGATGGTGAGGTACAGCGCATCGAAGCCGCCGCCGCCCATCGGCAACCCGATCGCCATGAAAAAGGCGATACCGAGCGCGCAGGCGCCGGCCAGCTGGGCGCCGGCGGCAAACAGGATCACCCGGCCGGCCCGTACGATCTTCTTCAGGTCGATTTCCAGCCCGATCATGAACAGCATGAAGATCAGACCGAGTTCGGAAATGACGCTGATCGATTCCTGCGACTTGACCCAGCCCATGCCGAATGGACCAATGACGAACCCGGCGATAAGGTAGGCGAGGATCAGCGGCTGACGGAAAAAATGGGCCAGAAGGCCGATGCCCCAGGCGAACAGGATACAAAAAGTGATATCGCGAATAAGCTCGTGCATGAATCCAGCCTTCCCCTCGCCGCAACCTAAAGGCCGGGGCGTCAACGTCAAACAAGTAATGTGTCGTATCCGGACAGGCTGGCTGTTTCCCTCGATTCCGAGGGGCCCGTCGATCACCTGCCCGCCCCGCGGCGCCAGCCCGGCCGGCCACCATCGACCCGAATTTTGCGGGCTTCCGGACCGCGATTTCAGCGGAAGCCACGGCGTGTCAGGGCCTTTACGACCCGGCGCCGGCCTGTGAAGGTGACCGGCAAGAAATAGCCCTCCGGCAGGCCGGGACATCCGGCCATCAACCAAGAAAATCAAACGGGATGACGTCCATGACCTCAACGCAATTCGACTTCGCACCGTTGCTTCCGGCGGGATTGCCAGCGCCGGCCGCGAAGTGGACGGGCCTGGCAAAGTACAGTTTCGTCGGCGGCAACAACGATCCGGACCAGGTCCCGGTCGAAGCGCTGGCCGATGCCGTCAACGCCGTGCTGCGGCGCGAGGGCAAGACGCTCGCCACCTATGGGTTGGCCAGCGGCCCACAGGGTTATCGCCCCCTGCGCGAATTCCTGACCACCAAGCTGAAGCGCGATGCCGGAATCGACTGCGCCGCCGATGACATCCTGATCGTCTCCGGCTCGCTGCAGGCACTCGATCTCGTCAACGCCACGCTGCTGGCGCGCGGCGACACCATCATCACCGAGCAGGACACCTATCAGGGCGCGCTTAACCGGCTGACGAGGCTCGGCGTCAATATGGTCGGCATTCCGCTCGACGAGCACGGCATGCGGATCGACGCGCTGGCGGCGGCGCTGGCCGACCTCAAGGCCAGGGGCATCACGCCGAAATACATCTACACCATCCCGACCGTGCAGAACCCGACCGGCACCATCATGCCGGAGTCGCGCCGCGTGGAGCTGTTGAAACTGTCGCACCAATATGGCGTGCCTGTATTCGAGGACGACTGCTACGCCGACCTGATCTGGGACGGCAAGCGTCCGCCCGCGATCTACGCGATGGACAAGACCGCCGGCGTCATCCACATCGGCTCGTTCTCCAAATCAATCGCGCCGGCGCTGCGGGTCGGCTACATCGTAGCGCCCTGGGCGATGCTGTCGCGGATGCTGACGCTGAAAACCGACGCCGGCTCCGGCGCGCTGGAGCAGATGGTGCTGGCGGAATATTGCGCGCCGCATTTCGCCAGCCATGTGCCGAAACTCAACCGCGGCCTGCGCGCCAAGCTCGAGACGCTGATGGAGGCGCTCAACGAGCAATTCGGCACCTCGGCGGAATTCGAGGATCCCAAGGGCGGCATCTTCCTGTGGGTGAAACTGCCCGACACTGTCGATACGATGAAACTCTACCAGGCCGCATTGGCGGCCGGCGTCGCCATCAATCCGGGGCCGGAATGGTCCACCAACAAGACCTATGCCGGCAGCCGGCTGCGGCTGTGTTTCGCCAGTCCCTCGCATGAGCAGATCCGCGAGGGCGTCGCGGTGCTGGCCGAGGTGTGCCGGAATGAGTTCGGGGTGCCGGCGAGGATTGCGAATGTGGAGAAGCAGGTCCGAGGTTAAAACGAGGAATCGTAACGGCCCCTCATTCGCTCTTGATGCCGGCGTCGGCGATCAGCTTGCCCCATTTGGTGCTTTCGCTCTCGATGAATTGCGCGAAGGCTTCCGGAGAGGATGGCGCGGGCTCGGCGCCGAGAATGCGGATTTTCTCGATCGCCGCGGGATCGTTCAGGGCTTTCACGAAAGCCGCATTCAGCCTTTTGATGATATCAGGCGGCGTACCGGCGCGTGCGACGATGCCAAACCAGCCAACCGATTCAAATCCGCTGAGGCCAAGCTCCGAAAGCGGGGAAACGTCAGGCAGAAAAACCACCGGTTTGGCAGCGGACACACCCAGCGCCTTCAACTTTCCATCGCGGATCAATTGCCGTGACGCCGGGATATCCAGCACGGCCAGCGGGATATGGCCGGCGAGAACGTCGACCGTGGCCGGCGCAGTGCCACGATAGGCGACGAGTTGAACGCGCACGCCGGCTTTCTGATTGAACAGCGCCGATGTCAGATGCATGGCGGTGCCGTTACCGCCATGGCCGATCGACAGCTCGGCCGGACGCGCCTTGGCCGCCGCGACGACGTCCGCGACCGAAGCGAAACCTGATTGCTGCGACGCCACCAACACGAACGGAATTTCGGCAAGCAGCGTGACCGGGGTCAAATCCTTCACGGGATCGAACGACATCGCCGCACGATTGAGATGCGGATTGACCGTCAGCACGCCGGCAGCGGCGACACCAAGCGTGTATCCGTCCGGGGCGGCCTGCGCCACCGCCCCAATGCCAATGTTGCCGCCGGCCCCCGCTCGATTCTCGATCACGATCGGCTGACGCAAATCTTCTGCGAGCAACGGCTGCAGCGCGCGGATCACGATATCGGCGCTGCCACCGGGCGGGAAAGTGACGATGATCTTGATCGGTTGATCGGGGTATGCGAATGCCGGACCGGGCACAAGCAACGGCAGGCTCAATAACGAAGCAAGACTCCAAAGGACTATTTGCCGGACCGCCTGAAGCATTTATCCTCTTTCCGCCCGTCTCTGGAATTTTGCACAGGTGATCATCGATTATGCACGATCATTCCGCAGCGACAAGCCAGACGGTCAAGACAAGCGTCCTGATCGTCGGGGCGGGTCCCGTCGGCCTCACGCTGGCGATGGATCTGGCGCACCGCGGCATTGCCGCTGTCGTCGTCGAAGTCAGGAGCGCCGGGGAGCCGCCAAGCGTGAAATGCAATCACGTTTCGTCACGCTCGATGGAAGTATTCCGCCGGCTCGGCGTGGCGCCGATGCTGCGCGACGCCGGCCTGCCGTCGGACTACCCGAACGACTGCGCCTACCGCACCACGACAACCGGCATCGAATTGTCGCGTATCCCAATCCCCTGCCGGCGCGATCGCTATACCGCAACAGTCGGACCGGATACCGATTGGCCGACCGCGGAACCGCCGCACCGGATTAACCAGATTTACATGGAGCCGGTGCTGTTCGCGCATGCGAATGGCATCGACGGCCTGACCATCCTGAATCGGACGGCGTTCGAGGATTTCCATGAAACGGCCGACGGCATCGTCGCGACGGCGCGCAATCTCGATACCGACACCAGCTTCCTTATCCATGCCGAATTCATCGTCGGGTGCGACGGCGCGCGTTCCATCGTCCGCAAGATCATCGATGCGACGCTGCAGGGCACGCCCGTGATCCAGCGGGTCCAGTCGACCTATGTCCGCGCCCCCGCCCTGCTCGGGCTGATGGACCAACCGGCCTGGATGACGCTCTCGCTCAATCCGCGACGTTGCGGGACCGTGGTGGCCATCGACGGCCGTGAAACCTGGCTGATTCACAATCACCTCAATCGCGAAGACGAAACCTTCGAGTCGGTCGATCGCGACCAGTCGATCCGCGCGATCCTCGGCGTCGGACCCGATTTCGAATACGAAATCCTGAGCCGGGAAGACTGGGTCGGCCGCCGGCTTGTCGCCGACCGGTTTCGCAAGGGACGCGCCTTCATTTGCGGCGATGCAGCGCATTTGTGGATGCCCTACGCCGGCTACGGCATGAACGCCGGTATCGCCGACGCGACAAACCTGGCATGGCTGCTGGCGGCGTGCCTGCAAGGGTGGGCCGACCCGGCCATCCTGAACGCATATGAAGCCGAACGGCTACCCATCACCGAGCAGGTATCCCGCTTTGCCATGGACATGGCCGGCAAGGTTCTGGGCCAGCGCCGGGCCGTGCCCGACGAGATCGAGCACCCTGGCGCCGCGGGCGATGCGGTTCGCAGCCAGGTGGGACAGGCAGCCTACGATTTGAACGTACAGCAGTACTGCTGCGGCGGCCTCAACTTCGGTTATTTCTACGATCGATCGCCGATCATCGCCTACGATGGCGCCGAGCCGCCGGCCTATACGATGGCCGACTTCACGCCATCGACCGTACCCGGTTGCCGGGTGCCGTTCTCGGCCCTGCCGGACGGCCGCCCGGTCTACGACGCCCTCGGGCCGGGCTACACCTTGCTGCGGCTCGATTCAGAAATCGAGATTGCACCGCTGGTCGATGCGATGCACGACGGCAGGCTCCCCCTCGACGTCGTTGACGTGCCAACCGGCGACTCGGGGCAGTTCTACGATCGCAAGCTGATTCTGGTCCGAACCGACCAGCACGTGGCCTGGCGCGGCGATACCATTCCCGAGAGCGTGAAAGATCTCGTGGACACCTTGCGTGGCCGAACGAACCTTCATCCGGCCGTCACGCCATAGGCCCCTCGCGCCTCACCGCACCGCGAACGGCGCTTGATACGGCCGTCCGAACGGCACGCCGTTGATCACAGTCTGCACCGGTTTCAGCAGCGCCTTGCCGTCGCGCTTGTTGTTGCGGGTATCGACGAACGAGGCCGGCCCTTCCACCAGTTCCATGACCGCGACGTCGGCGGGCGCGCCGATCTGAAGCGTGCCGAGCTTCGACGCGCGGTTGATGATTTTTGCCGGCGTCGACGTCGCCATCGTCACCACCTGTTCCAGCGAAAATCCCAGCGCCATGAACTTGCTCATGACATTCGGAAGGTACGGCATACCAGGCGAATTGGCGGAATAGACGTGGATGTCCGAGGAGATGACGTCTGGCCCGGCGCCGCCGGGGATAGCCACTTCGGCGACGGTGAAATCGAAACTGCCGCCGCCATGGCCGACATCGAACATCACGCCGCGCTGCTTGGCGGCGAGCGCTGCCGGCAGCAGCTTGCCGTCCTGCACGATGTTAGTGAAGACGCCGCCGATGTTGGGCGCGCCGGAATAGGCGTGGGTCAGCACGTCGCCGGGCCGCAGCATATCGAGGATCTGCGACATCAGCTCTTTGCTCTCTACGCCACCGATATGCACCATCATCTTGGCCGGCCAGCCGCACATCTCGCAGGCCCGGATCGCGCGCTTCAGCGGCTCCAGGCCGTGCTTGGCGATCACGTTCTCCGACATCCGCACCTTGACCCCGAGCAGGAAATCCTGGTTTTCCGCCAGCGCCATGGCGCAGGCTTCCATCTGGGCGTGATCGATGTTGTAGAGTTCGGCGACCGGGAATCCCGCCAGTCCGTGATTGGCGATGTGGACGAACGCATAGATCCGCGTCCGCGACTGCGCCACGATGTAGCGGCGCAATGCCGCGAGGTTGTTGACGCCGGCATCGCCGGCCGAAACCATCGTGGTCGTGCACTGAAACTGCGCCAGCTCGTCCGCGGGAATCCCGATCGACGAGCCATAGGGGTAAACGTGGCTGTGCAAGTCGATTAGGCCGGGCGTAACCAGTTTGCCCGATGCGTCCAGGGTCTTGGACGCGCGCGTGGCCGGAATTTCCGGTTCGATCGCCTCGATCATGCCCCAGCGAATGCCGATGTCGCGTTTTCCCCGCAGCGACTGGCTGGGGTCGAGCACGTCGCCACCCTTGATCACGAGGTCGAACTTGTCGTTCGGACCCATCGCGGCACTGGCTGTTGTGGTGAAGCGCGGGGACAGCGCCGCAGCGGCCACCCCCGTAAGCGCAAGGAAATTCCGGCGTGACAATGCGGACATGGCGACGCTCCCCCTGAGGTTGTTTTCTTATCGGGGGATGATGCGCCGGAGACAGGCATTGCGCAAGCCGCGCCGACGATGGGCATTCGCCCACGTCAGGCTGCTGGATTCCCCTGCTCGGCTGCAGACGTCATTCTGCCACTCAGCACATCGAACGCGAGCCACTGCGCGCGTTAACCGTTGCTGAATGGCCGTTCAGAATTCTCGTCCTGTTCCCACGGAACGTTGCTTAGGCTTCGTTGTTAAATCCTCGCTCAACCGGAGGACAGCATGAAGAAGTTTGCATTAATGATCGCGGCGCTCGCCACGATCTTCATCGCAGCACCGTCGTCGAACGCCGATGCCCAGACCGTCGTCATCAAGCGCGGCGGCCATCATCATGGCGCCAGTCACAGGCACGGCGCCCGCGCCCATATGCACCGCCCCCATCATCGCGGCTATCACCGCGGCCGGGGCCATGGCAGCAAGGTCATCGTGATCAAGAAGCAGCGCTACCGCAGTTATTGAGACCCAGACGACAATGGCCCCGAAAGGGGCCATTTTTCGTTTACGATGAGGCGAGTGACAAACCTCTTCCCTTCCCCCCATTGTGGGAGAAGGGAAAAACTTCAATCCCATGCCGGCGCGAAGCCGGGATTGACGCAGCGTCTGTCTTTCGGCAGCGCGGCGATGGCCTTCAGATCCTCGTCATCAAGCCCGATGTGCTGCGCATCGAGATTGGCCTGCTGGCTTTCCCCGCGCGACGCTTTCGGGATGGCAGCAACGCCGTCCTGGTCGAGCAGCCATTTCAGCGCCACCTGGGCCGCGCTGGCGCCATGCTTACGGCCGATCGCCATCAGGGTCGGGTCCGACGCCGCGCGGCCCTGCGCCAGCGGGCAATAGGCCACCAGCGGAATCGCCTTGGCGGCGAGATATTTGCGCAGCGGCGTCTGGTCGAGCATCACATGATATTCGACCTGGTTGCAGGCGATCGGCGCCTTGATCTCCTCGACCACGGTCTTGAGCAACGCGATATTGAAATTGGCGACACCGATGGCGCGGGTGAAGCCCTCCTGTTTCAGCATGGTCAGGGTTTCGAACATGGCCGGAAGGTTCATGTTCTTCGCGGGCCAGTGCACAAGATAAAGGTCGACGTGGTCGAGCTTCAGTTTCTTCAGGCTGGCATCGAAAGCGTGCCGGATGGCATTCGGCGCAAGGTTTTCGTTCCAGACCTTGGTGGTGACATGCAGATCGTTCCGCGCGACACCGGATGCGGCGATGGCATCGCCAATCGCTTCTTCATTGCCGTACATCTCGGCGGTGTCGATATGACGGTAGCCGAGGCCGAGCGCGCCTTCGACCGCCGTGCGGCAGGCATCGCCCTGCAGGCGAAAGGTGCCGAGCCCAAGCCGCGGCAGGCTGATGCCCTGGGTTTGCAGATTTTCCATGGATGGCTCCTGCGGCGATGCCTTTTCAAGGGGGGCGGTTGAGGAGAAAAAGGTTGAGGGATAAACAAGGACAGCGCGGTGGCTGTTTGATAGCCTGCCCGCCAGCCCAACTGCAAATCGGGATCGGGTCGCACAGCAATGAGAATGGGTAACGCGCTACAACGATGGCTGGATTCCCATGGACTGCTTGCGATCGCCGCCGGGGTACTCGGCGTGATTATGGCGCTGTCCGTGCTGCTCGTACTCGCCGGCTATCTGTTTGTGGCGCCCTGATCGCGGCTGAGCCGGATCACTCCAGTCTCGTCACTTCCAGCTGCAGATGCCGCCGGACTTGCATGGCCAGGCCTGAATCCGCGTATCGGCCGCCTGCGCGTCGAGCGGATTGCCGCGCGGTCGCGCCAGCTGCGTGCGAGCCGCGCCGCGCGGTTTCTCCGCACGCTCGGTCCTGGCGGGCGTGACGCGAGTGGCACGGGCGGACGGCGAAGGGCTTGCGCGTTCAGCGCGCGCCTCGATCCGCACCGGCGCAAACTGCGTGGCCGGCCCGAGCGGCTTTGGCGAAAGCGCCGCCTTGGTGAGATCGAGAGTGAGGAACTCGCCCGGACGGTATTCTTCCGCGGACGACATGCCGCTCCAGGCCACCAGCGTGGCGCCGAGGATGGCGGCGAAAACATTGTTCGGGCCCATGCGAGCCTCCTGAAATACTAGGATCAGCAACCTACACCTCATTTAGGAAGCGCGGCGGGTAAGTCCAGACGTCATTGGCCGGCAAGGTTACCGGGCTGGTTCCTTATCGGGAACATTCGCGTGCTACCGGACTGAAAACTGGATCGGCACGTTGTAACTCATCGAGGCTTGCTTGATATCAGGCGGGAATGCCGGAAACGGTTGGGCGCGGCGGACCATCGCCAGCGTCTCGGCATCGAGCGCCGCATGGCCCGACGGCGATCGCCTCGCGCGCGAGCTGAATTCCCGCCCCGCCAAGCCGTCGCTTCCGTCCCCGTCAAATCGGGCCGAGCGATCTTTTCCCGATGCGGTGACTTCAGCCGCTTTCGCGGTTCGATATATCCCTCAGTATAGATATCTTATACATTATTTATTGACATTTTAGCATCACTAGTTAGGATGCAGGAGTGATGTTTGATATCGAACGGTCTTGGGGCAGGCGCCTATGATCACAGCGGCACAATTGCGGGCTGCCAGGGTGCTGCTCGGCATCGATCAGCGCCGGCTCGCGGAACTGTCCGGGCTTTCCGTGCCCACCATTCAGCGCATGGAAGCCAGCGAATCGATGGTGCGGGGCAATGTCGATTCGCTGGTGAAGCTGATCACGGCGCTGGAGGGCGCCGGCATCGAGCTGATCGACGAAGGTGCGGTCAGCAGCGCCGGGGGACGCGGGGTGCGGATGAAAATCAATTCCGGATCGGCACGCACCTATCTGGACCATCAGATCGAGACCAAGGCATCGAGTGGAAGAAGGGCGCGCAGATAATGTCAGCCGTCGCCCTGCAAATGCTTGGTGTGGCAGGATTGCTCGGACTGGCGGTTCTGGCGATCGTCCTGAGCCGTAGCAAGTTCGCTAGCGCGGTCATCTACACCGCTACTGTGATCGTTTGCCTTGCCGCGTTGGCCGGGGCGCTGCGCGCCCTGCTTGGCGGGCCGGCCGATGCCACCGGCCTGATCCTGCCGGTCGGATTGCCGTGGCTCGGCGCGCATTTCCGCATGGATGCGCTGGCGGCGTTTTTCCTTGTGGTCGTCAATCTCGGCGGCGCGGCGGCCAGCCTCTACGGCCTCGGCTACGGCCGCCACGAACCGTCGCCGCACCGGGTGCTGCCGTTCTTCCCCGCCTTCCTCGCCGGCATGAATCTGGTGGTGCTGGCGGACGACGCGTTTTCCTATCTGCTGTGCTGGGAATTCATGTCGCTGGCTTCCTGGGCGCTGGTCATGGCGCACCACCGCGAGGCCGGTAACGCCAGGGCAGGATACATCTATCTGGTGATGGCAAGCTTCGGCACGTTGGCGCTGCTGCTGGCGTTCGGCCTGATGGCGGGTCCGGCGGGTGACTATGGGTTTGCCGCCATTCGCAACACGCCGCATACGCCGTATGTGGCCATCCTGGTGCTGATCCTGATGCTGCTCGGCGCCGGCTCGAAAGCCGGCCTGCTGCCGCTGCACGTCTGGCTGCCGCTGGCGCATCCGGCGGCGCCGAGCCATGTGTCAGCGCTGATGAGCGGCGTCATGACCAAGGTCGCGATCTACGGCTTCATCCGCGTCGTGTTCGATCTCCTGGGCCAGCCGACATGGCCGGCCAGCGTGATCGTGCTCGGCCTTGGCAGCATCACCGCCGTGATGGGCATCCTCTACGCCATGATGGAAACCGACCTGAAGCGGCTGCTGGCCTACAGCACCATCGAAAACGTCGGCATCATCTTTGTCAGCCTCGGCCTTGCGCTGGCGTTTCAGGCCAATGGCCAGAAGCTGCCGGCGGCGCTCGCCTTCACCGCCGCGCTGTTTCACGTACTCAACCACTCGTTCTTCAAGAGCCTGCTGTTCTTCGGCGCCGGCGCCGTGCTGACGGCGACCGGCGAGCGTGACATGGACAAGCTCGGCGGCCTGATCCACCGCATGCCGCTGACCAGCTTCGTCATGCTGGTCGGCTGCGTCGCGATCTCGGCGTTGCCGCCGTTCAACGGCTTCGTTTCGGAATGGCTGATGTTCCAGGCCGTGCTGCAGAGCCCGGAGCTGCCGCAATGGGCGCTGAAGATCATGGTGCCCGCGGTCGGCGCGATGCTGGCGCTGGCGGCGGCGCTGGCCGCGGCATGCTTCGTCAAGATGTTCGGCGTGACGTTTCTCGGCCGGCCGCGCAGCCCGGCGGCGGAAACCGCCGTCGAGGTCGACCGCACTTCGCTGGCGGCGATGTTCATCCTCGCCACCCTTTGCCTGCTGGCCGGAATCCTGCCGGGACCGGTGATGGATGCGCTCTCCCCGGTCGCGACCGAGATTCTCGGCAGCCGCCTGCCGGTGCAGGCCCATGTGCCATGGCTGTCGATCGTGCCAATCAGCGAAAGCCGCGGCTCGTACAACGGCTTGCTGTTGATGGTCTTCATCGCGATATGCGCCTCATCAGCGGTCTATTTCATCCATCGCTTTGCCTCGCAGGCGCTACGCCGCGGGCCGGCCTGGGGCTGCGGCTTTCCCGATGCCGTCCCGGCGGCGCAGTATTCCGGCGGCAGCTTCGCGCAGCCGATCCGCCGGGTGTTCGGCACGCTCCTGTTCAACGCCCGCGATCATGTCGACATGCCCGCCCCCGGCGATACCAGGCCGGCACGGCTCCGGATCGAACTGCATGATCTGGTCTGGGAGAAACTGTATCAGCCGATCAGCGGCGCGGTCGGATACTCCGCCGACCGGCTCAACGCCCTGCAGTTCCTGACCATCCGGCGCTATCTCAGCCTGGTGTTCGCCACTCTCGTCACGCTGCTTCTGGTGCTCGCGATATGGTCGTGATCTCAGACATCATCGTGCAGGGACTGCAGATGCTGCTGGTGCTGCTGATGGCGCCGCTGCTGACGGGCTTCGTGCGCAAGATCAAGGCCCGGCTGCTGCGACGCCAGGGCGCCTCGATGTTTCAGCCCTACCGTGACCTGTTGCGGCTGCTCCGCAAGGAGGTGGTGCTGGCCGACAACGCCTCATGGCTGTTCCGCGTCACCCCCTATGTGACGTTCGCGGCGATCTGGGTCGCCGCAGCCCTGGTGCCGACCTTCGCCACTGGTCTTTTGTTCAACTGGACCGCCGACCTGATCGCCATCGTGGCGCTACTGGGAAGCGCGCGCTTTTTTCTGGCGCTGGCGGGGATGGACGTCGGTACCAGTTTCGGGGGCATCGGCTCCAGCCGTGAAGTCATGATCGCGGCGCTGGCGGAGCCGGCGATGCTGCTGATCGTGTTTTGCATGGCGCTGGTCGCCGGTTCGACGCAACTATCGACCGTCGCCAACTTCATGGCCTCGTCCTATGTCGGACTACGGGTGTCGCTGGGCATGGCGATCATCGCGCTGTTCATGGTGGCGCTGGCCGAGAATGCGCGTATCCCGGTCGATAATCCGGCCACGCACCTCGAACTCACCATGGTGCATGAGGCGATGGTGCTGGAATATTCCGGGCGCCATCTGGCGATGATCGAAATCGGCGCGTTCCTCAAGCTGCTGCTCTACGTCTCGCTGATCGCCTGCGTGTTCTTCCCCTGGAAGATCGCGCTGTTCGGCACCGGACCATTAGCCTACGCAGTCGGCGCCGCCGCCTATGTCGTCAAACTTGCGGTCGCCGGTTTCCTGCTTGCGCTGTTCGAGACCGCCACGGCGAAGATGCGGGTGTTTCGCGTTCCGCAGTTTCTCGGGGCGGCCCTGATGCTGGGCCTGCTCGGGACGCTCCTCCTCTTCGTGTCAAGGAGCTTCTGATGCAGATGCACAGCCTCGCCTTCGACATCTCGCATACGCTGGCCGGCGGCCTCGTGTTGATCAGCTTCATGATGCTTTACCAGGACCGGCTCTATTCGCTGCTCAACGTGTTCGCCCTGCATGCGCTGGTGCTCGCTCTGTCCGTCGCCTGGCAGGCCTACATCCAGGACGCGCCGCATCTCTATGTCACCGCGGTGATCGCGCTGGTGTTCAAGGCGCTCGTGATTCCGGTGGGGCTGCACCGCATCGTCAAACGGCTCGGGATTCACCGCGACATCGAGTCGGCGGTGGGGATCGGCCCGACGATGCTGGCGGGAATGGGGCTGGTCGCGCTCTCCATGGTGCTGATGCTGCGGGTGACCGCCGACGCCGACCCGCTGGCGCGCGAGGATCTCGCCTTTGCGCTGTCGGTGGTGCTGCTCGGCATGCTCGTCATGGTGACGCGCCGCAACGCCGTCAGCCAGGTGGTGGGATTCATGTCGCTCGAAAACGGGCTGGTGCTGGCGGCGACCGGCGCCAAGGGCATGCCGCTGGTGGTCGAGATCAGCGTGGCGTTCTCGATCCTGATCGCCTTCATCGTGATCGGCATCTTCCTGTTCCGGATCCGCGAACGCTTCGATTCCGTCGATGTCTCCGCCCTCGACGACTTCAGGGGCGAGCGGCGATGAATTGGGCTTCCTTCGATCCCGTCACGACCGTCCTCCTGATCCCGATCGGCGCGGCGGCGTTGCTGGCCGCCCTGCCCGGCTACCGGCTGACCGCGCGGCTGAACGTGGTCGCGAGTCTGGCGACATTCCTCGCAGCACTTTCTTTGTTCGCAGTCGACCGCCCGCCGCCAAGTCCCTACGTGCTGGTCGACGATCTCAACATCGTCTTCATCCTGCTCAATACTTTCGTCGGTTTCACCACCAGCATCTTCTCAGCCAGCTACATCGCCCACGAACTCGAGACCGGACGGCTGACCCCGGTTTACCTGCGTTTCTACCACGCGATGTATCAGACCATGATGTTCGGCATGAATCTCGCTTTCGTGTCGAACAATATCGGGCTGATGTGGGTCGCGGTGGAAATCGCCACCCTCTCAACGGTGCTGATGGTCGGCATCTACCGCACCCATGCCGCATTGGAAGCGGCGTGGAAATACTTCATTCTCGGCAGCGTCGGCATCGCGCTCGCGCTGTTCGGCACCATCCTGGTCTACATGGCGGCGCGGCCCGTGGTCGGCGAAGGCCAGGACGGCATGGTCTGGACGCTGTTGATCGAGCATGCCGCGAAGTTCGATCCGGCCCTGCTCAACGTCGCCTTCGTCTTCCTGTTTCTCGGCTACGGCACCAAGGTTGGCCTGGCGCCACTGCATGCCTGGTTGCCGGACGCTCATGCCGAGGGTCCGACTCCGATCTCGGCCGTGCTGTCCGGCCTGCTGTTGAACGTCGCGCTCTATGCACTGCTGCGCTTCAAGATATTGCTCGCCGCCAATCCGGCCGCGATCGCGCCCGGCCCACTGATGGTGACGATGGGGTTGGTCTCGGTGGTGTTCGCGGCGTTCATGCTGTACCGCCGCCGCGACATCAAGCGGCTGTTCGCCTATTCCTCGATCGAGCACATGGGCATCATCGTCTTCGCCTTCGGCATGGGCGGTCCGCTGGCCAATTTTGCGGGGTTGCTGCACATGGTGATGCACAGCCTGACCAAGTCGGCGATCTTCTTTGCCGTCGGGCACATTTCGCAGATCAAGGGCACGCAGCGGATCAACCGGATCCGCGGCCTCACCGTGACTCACCCGGCGCTCGGCTGGGGCCTCGTTGTCGGCGTCGCCGCCATCGCGGGATTGCCGCCGCTCGGCATCTTCATGAGCGAGTTTCTGGTGGTGACCTCGACCTTTGCGCGGCAGCCGCTGCTGGCGATCGTGCTGGTGTTCGGAATCCTGCTGGCGTTCGGCGCCTTGCTGCTGCGGCTCACCAGCGTCGCATTCGGCCGGCCGCGCGGCAGCACGGCGTCATCAGAGGCTTCCTACGTTCCAATGTTCGCCCATCTCGCACTGGTGCTGGGCGCGGGTATCTATCTTCCCGCGCCGCTCGTGGTCTGGTTTCAGAATGTCGCTCGCCTGCTTGGATGAATTTGAGGACCAATCGGATATGCCGTCGCTGATCGATCTCATGCTGGAAGGCCGCGGCGTCGAGCAACACCACCCATGGCCGCGCGCCGTGGTCGATGAATCCGTCTGGAATTTCGCCGCCAATGAGCTGGCACACGGCCGCTGGAGCCTGCTCGGACTGTGGGGCGAATTGTCGGCGGTGCACATGGCGATCATGGACGGACTGACCAGCGAGATTGCCGTCGTCAGCCTGGATTGCCCCGATCGCGTCTATCCCTCGGTCGGCCTGCACCACCCGCCGGCGCTCCGGCTGGAGCGCACCATTCACGACCTGTTCGGCCTGTCAGCCGAGGGCTCGCCGGATCCCCGGCCCTGGCTCGATCACGATCAATGGGGTGTGCGTTTTCCGCTCGGCGACCGCATCGACGCGCCGCCGAAGGCCGCGCTTTATCGTTTTCTCCCGGCCGAAGGCCACGGCATGCACCAGATCGCGGTCGGCCCGGTGCATGCTGGAATCATCGAGCCCGGCCATTTCCGCTTTACCGCCAGCGGCGAGACCGTGGTGCGGCTGGAGCCGCGTCTGGGATATACCCACAAGGGTATCGAGGGGCTGATGTCGGGCGCCAGTCTCGAGCACGCCGCAAAGCTTGCCGGACGCGTCTCCGGCGACAGCACCGTCGCTTATGCCTACGCGTTTTCACGCGCGGCCGAGGCGGCGTTGCAGCTTGTGGTGCCCGATCGTGCAGTATGGCTGCGCGCCTTGCTGGCCGAACTCGAGCGGCTCGCCAACCATCTCGGCGATATCGGCGCGATCTGCAACGACGCCTCGTTCAGCCTGATGCACGCCCATTGCAGCGTGCTGCGCGAGAGCGTGCTGCGCGCATCGCACAGCGCGTTCGGGCATCGATTGTTGCGCGACGTCATCGTGCCCGGCGGCGTCAGCCGCGACATCCCCGAGGAAGGCGCCGAAGCCATCCAGACCGCGCTGGACAACATCCGGCTGCGCTTCCCTGCCTTGATCGAATTATACGATAACACCGCATCGCTGCAGGACCGTACGGTCGATACCGGCGTGCTCACACAGGCTTTGGCCCGGCAATATGCCGCCGGCGGCGCCATCGGCCGCGCCTCCGGCCGGACCTTCGACGCGCGCCGCACCTTCGCCTATCCGCCCTATGACAGCCTGCGCTTCGAAGTCCCGGTGCTGAACGAGGGCGACGTCAACGCCCGGGTCTGGATCCGCGTGCGCGAGGTCGAGCAGTCGCTTGCCCTGATCGACCAGATATTGAACCGGCTGCCGCAGGGTCCGCTCGGCACACATGCGGCGCACCGGCGCGAGCCGCGCGAAGGCATCGCCATCGTCGAGGGATTTCGCGGCGACGTGCTGGTTTGGCTGCGCGTGCGCGATGGCCTGATCGAGCGATGCCATCTGCGCGATCCCTCCTGGTTTCAATGGCCGCTGCTGGAAGCCGTGATCGAGAACAACATCGTCGCGGATTTTCCGCTCTGCAACAAATCGTTCAACTGTTCGTATTCGGGCCAGGACCTTTAGCAATGCGCAAACTGCTGTTCGAAAGCCTGTTTCGCCGGCCGTTCACCGAACTGCCGCCATTGCCCGACGATGCGGCGGTGACCGAACTGGCAAGCTCGGTCGGCCGCGCGGCACGGCGGCGGCTCGGCCGCAGTCTTTCGATCCGCGAGATCGACGCAGGCTCCTGCAACGGATGCGAACTGGAAATCCACGCGCTCAACAACGCCTATTACGACATCGAGCGCTTTGGCCTCAAATTCGTGGCGTCGCCGCGCCATGCCGATGTGCTCATGGTCACCGGGCCCGTGACCAGGAACATGCGCGAGGCGTTGGAGCGCACCTATCATGCGACCCCGAATCCGAAATGGGTGGTCGCGGTCGGCGATTGCGGACGCGATGGCGGCTGTTTCGCCGGCAGCTATGCGGTAGTCGGCGGCGTTTCCGAAGTGATCCCGGTCGATCTGCACATATCAGGCTGTCCGCCGACGCCGACGGCGCTGCTGCGCGGTCTCCTCGCGCTGCTCGAACGGGTGGATAGCCATGCCGCAGTGCCGTGACCTACCGCGCCCGCTCCAGCGCACGCGACGACGCTTTCGGCTGGCGGACCGTCTTCGGCTTGGCAACGTGCTCGCGCAGCCGGACGCCGCGGCCGCCGGTCACGCTCGCAGCTCCCGGACCGATCAGCTCGATGCCGGCATTCTCCAGCGCCGAAACCAGTTTCATCAGCGAATCGACATTGGCGCGGATCACGCCATCGCTGGCTTCCATGCGCTGGATCGTCGGCACCGAAAGGCCGGCCAGATCGGCGGTTTGCCGCTGGTCGATGTCCAGCAGTGCGCGCGCGGCCCTGAGCTGATGGGCGGTGATCATCGATGTCGCTCCGATTCCGGAGAATATGTCTATAACATGAGAAATACGGCTTCAAGCATCAATTTGTAGGTAAGGTATATCAAGTCGGCGGGCGCCACCGCATGCTAATGAATCCATGAATTCGATGAGGAATCGACCGTGCGGCTGCTGGGACGTTATCAGGGAAGAAGCGGCGAGATTGAGATCGTCGAATGCTCGTGGGATGGAACCCGGATCTATTTCGAGGAGGGTGTCCGGCAGAGCCAGGCGACGCCTGACGGCGAAAGCGTGTTCACCTATGTGAAGCTGATGGATGAGCTGTTGCACCGGGCGGCCAACATCCTGGTGCTGGGATGCGGCGGCGGCAACCTCGCCACCCGGCTGGCCGGGCTCGGCAAGAAGCTGTCCATCGTCGACAACAATCCGGTCAGCTTCGTGATCGCGCACAAGTTTTTCGGGCTGCCCGACCACCTCGCCTGCATCGTCGCCGATTTCCGCCAATTCATCTATCAGGATGAGGCGCTTTACGACGGCATCGCCATCGATATCGGCGGCCCGGGTTTTCACTTCAACGACGAATTCGATGCCGAGACCTGCGAGGCGATCCGCGCCCGGCTGGCGCCGGGCGGCCGCATCGTGATGAATGTGTCGGTCATGAACGATATCGATCCGCTGCCCGACCGCATCGCCGCGCGGCTCGCCGGCGAGCGCATGCGGGTCTGGATCGTCGACGAACAGGGCATCGAAGACCGCAACGCCATCATCGCCTGCCTGCCGGAACGGCAGTTGAACCCGCGTTCGGCGCTGAACGACGTGCTGCGCCACAATCAGGAGCGATGGTCGATCCGGCGCGGCCGGCTGCGCAGCCGCGATCTGGCGTTTGGATCACGGAACGGGTGATGGACCTGACATGGCCGCCTCGCCTGTCACCGGGGCCGCTAGAAATGTCCTGAGCGCGTCGATCACTTCGGCCGGCTTGTCATGCTGCACCCAGTGCCCGGCGCCCTCGATCTTTACGAGTTCAGCCTGCCTGAAATGCCCGAGCACATCAGCGGCTTGGGGGTCGGGCAGAAAACTTTCGCTGCCGGCCATCAGCAGCGTCGGACAGGCGATGCGCGACCACAGCGCGATGTTGTCTTCCAGCGACAGCCGGTACGGCGCGCGGGCGCGCAGATAAGGATCGAATTTCCAGCTGTAGCCGCCGTCGGCGTCGGCTTTCAGGGCATGGGTGGCGAGATGCATCGCCTGCTCGCGGGTCAGCCGCGCATTGCGCCCGA
Organism: Bradyrhizobium sp.; assembly: GCA_046590305.1. Taxonomy (GTDB): domain Bacteria; phylum Pseudomonadota; class Alphaproteobacteria; order Rhizobiales; family Xanthobacteraceae; genus Bradyrhizobium. The sequence goes on along the minus strand of JBKJUA010000268.1, from coordinate 2,909 downwards.
GCATGCGATCGGCGCCGTCGGCTACCGAAGAATAACGCTGGATTTTCCGTTGCGCCGTCTTGTCGAGATCGCCGACCCAGTCCGCGATCCTCAGCTCGATCGGCTTGACCCGCCGCGCCGGAAAATTGGTCACGCCATCGAGCACGACCAGCCGCGATACTTTTTGCGGAAACGCCCCGGCAAAGGTCAGGCTGACCATGCCGCCCATGGAATGGCCAACCACCGCGAGGTTTTCCAGGTTTTCCGACTTCACCAGGCAGGCCAGATCGTAGACGTGATCGGCGAGGCTGTAACTGCTGCCCTTCGCCCACTCGGAATCGCCGTGGCCGCGCAGATCGGGCGCGATGACGTGGAAATTCGCCCGCAATGCCTGCGCCACATGGTCCCAGCTGCGGGAGTGATCGAGGCCGCCATGGACCAGCAGCAACGGCGGCGCCGATGCGTTGCCCCAATCGGTATAGTGAAGCCGAAGTCCGTGGGATTGATAGAAGCGCGCCTGCGGCGCGTCCGATGATGCGTTCATGGAGCCTACTTAAAGGCTGGCTCGGCGCAGGTCCAGCATTCCGGAATGCGCCAACGGGAACGGGCGAGAGCGACCCTCGCTTGTACCTACCCGACCCTTGCCTGTTCCTCGTCTTCCGGCGAGCGGAACGAGATCCCCGACGTCGCGTCAAACAGATAGAGATGATCGTGAACCAGCTTGACGCCGGGAACGTTTTCGGCGGCCACGATCGCGGCCTGCCGGAATCGCTCATCGGTGATCATGCCGCTGAGATGCACAATTCCTTCCCGCACGGTGACCCCAAGCTGCAGTGGGCGCCATTCATTCTGTTCGATGGTTGAGATCACGCGGATGCGAATGTGGTCATCATCGGCGGTCGGATCCGGAACGTCGCGCGCGAGACTTGCCACGGCGCGCAGGAGATCGGAACGGGTCACAATTCCGACCAGCGCATCGCCGCGGAGCACGGGCAACCGTTTGACGTTCTCGCGCTCCATCAGCCGCACCAGTTGCTCGAGCGGCATGTCCTCGGTCACGGTGAAGAGATCGTCCCGCGTCATGATCTCGCCGACCTTGCGACCGTAGGCATGCACGAAGTCCTCGGCGGATTTTCCGGCCCCCATCAGGAAGTCCAGCCAGCGGATGCGGGGCCCCTGTGTTCCGATCTCGCTGCGGCGCATGAAGTCGCCTTCAGAGACAATACCGAGCAGCTTGCCGGCTTCGCCGACCACCGGTAGGCCACTGATATGATGCTGCAGCATCAGGTCCGCAGCTTCCCGAATGGACGTATCGGCTTTCACCGTGATCAACTTGCGGGTCATGATTTGATGTGCGCGCATTTCAGTCTCCGATTTCAGGCCAAGGCTATTGCGAGACCACCGTCATTCGATTGATGCAAATCAACGATTTTTCAGCGCGAGCAGGTTGGAGCACGCAAGGCACGGCGCGCCCGCCTTGACCTCGCTCAAATGGCCATCCTCAAAAGCTGATCGACTGTCATTCAGCTGGTGCAGCGAGGGGGAATTCTCATGGCTACGATCGACGCAGTATCCGGTCCCTCGCCGGCCAGGGTGCCGTCTCCGGCGAAGCCTTCCTGGTTGCGGTCCAACTGGGGCGTTTTGCTCGCCGTCGCCGCCCTTGTCACCGTCATATGGCTGCCGACCCCGGAGGGCCTTTCCATTGCCGGCCAGCGCATGCTCGCGGTGCTGGCGTTTGCCGTCATCGTCTGGATGACCGAAGCCCTCGACTATGCCGTCTCGGCCGTGGTGATCGCCGCGCTGATGGCGTTTCTGCTCGGGCTGGCGCCGAATCCCGCCAATCCCAAGGTGCTGCTTGGCACCAGCGCGGGCCTCGGCCTCGCCTTCAGCGGTTTCGCCAACACCGCGCTGGCGCTGGTGGCGTCGGCGCTGTTCATCGCCGCCGCGATGACCGCGACCGGTCTCGACAAGCGCATCGCGCTGACCATCCTCTCCCGCGTCGGCGGCGAGGTCCATCACGTCGTGGTCGGTGCGATCCTGGTCGGCTTCGTGATGGCGTTTCTGGTGCCCTCTACTACTGCGCGCGTCGCCTGCCTGGTTCCGATCATGCTCGGCATCATCTCGGCATTCGGCGTCAACAAAAAGGGCGCCTTTGCCGGCATGCTGATGATCACCACGGTGCAGACTGCCAGCATCTGGAACGTCGGCATCAAGACCGCCGCCGCGCAGAACATGGTCGCGGTCGGCTTCATCGAAAAGACGCTGCAGAAATCCATCACCTGGCTGGAATGGTTCATCGCCGCGGCGCCGTTCGCCATCCTGATGTCGATCGCGCTTTACTTCGTGATGACGTGGATGATGCCGGCCGAAGTGAAGGAAATTCCCGGCGGCCGCGAGCAGATCCGCCAATCGCTAACCGAGCTCGGCCCGATGAAGACCGCGGAGAAGAAGCTGCTGGCGATCTCGCTGACGCTGCTGCTGCTCTGGTCCACCGAGGGCGTGCTGCATCGGTTCGATACCTCGTCGACGACGCTGGCGGCAGTCGCACTGATGTTCCTGCCCGGCATCGGAATCATGACCTGGAAGGACGCCCAGCCGCGGATCCCGTGGGGGACGATCGTGCTGTTCGGCATCGGCATCAGCGTCGGAACGGCGCTGCTGCAGACCAGGGGCGCGGCATGGCTCGCCGACCTCGCGGTCGCGCAATTCGGCCTCAAATACGCGACCGCGCTGTTCATCCTCGGCACGCTCAGCCTGTTTCTCACCCTGATCCATCTCGGTTTTGCCAGCGCCACGGCGCTGGCTTCCGCCATGATCCCGATCGTGATCGCGGTACTGCAGAGCGTCGCAACGCCCGGCATCAACATCGTGGGCATGACGATGCTGCTGCAGTTCGTGGTCAGCTTCGGCTTCATCCTGGTGGTCAATGC
>JBKJUA010000260.1:0-4943 GCA_046590305.1 Bradyrhizobium sp. | reverse complement strand
TCTTTCTTGTCGCGCACCACCTCCATCTCGAACTCTTTCCAGCCGAGCACGGATTCCTCGATCAGCACTTCGGAGGTCGGCGAGGCATCGATGCCGCGTTCGACGATCTCGATGAATTCCGCCTTGGTGTAGGCGATGCCGCCGCCGGTGCCGCCCATGGTGAAGGAGGGGCGGATCAGGGCCGGGAAGTCGATCACGTCGAGCGCGCGCAGCGCGTCCGGCAGCGTCTTCACCTGAACCGAACGCGGCGTCTCCAGCCCGATCTTGGTCATCGCCTCGCGAAAACGCTGGCGGTCCTCGGCCTTGTCGATGGCATCTGCGGTGGCGCCGATCATCTCGACGTCGAATTCCTCCAGCGTGCCCTGCTTGCGCAAGGACAGCGCGCAGTTCAGCGCGGTCTGGCCGCCCATGGTCGGCAGCAAGGCAAAACCCTTGGAACGGTCGCCGCGTTCCTTTTCGATGATCTTGGCGACAATTTCGGGCGTGATCGGCTCGATATAGGTGGCATCGGCCAGTTCCGGATCGGTCATGATGGTGGCCGGATTGGAATTGACCAGGACGATGCGGTAGCCCTCGTCCTTCAGCGTCTTGACCGCCTGGGTGCCGGAATAGTCGAATTCGCAGGCCTGGCCGATCACGATCGGACCGGCGCCAATGATCAGGATGGTGGAGATATCGGTTCTTTTGGGCATCAAGTCTCGGGGTCAAGTCTCGGGGTCAAGTATTGGGGGCTGCGAACTGGGCACAAAAAAAGGGCGCGCCTGTCGCGCGTCCCTCAAACCCGGCGCTTGGGATCAACCTCGCGCGCGGGTGGTCTTTAGACCAGATTCCGCACCCGCGAAAGGGTCTTAAAGGCCCCATCAACCGGCATTTTCCGCCGTCGCCCTGCGGGCTATGGCGGGACAAGCCCACCTTGCCTCGCCAGCGCCAAGATCTGCTGGCCTGCCCAGCCGAAGCTGCGCAGCAGCGAAGGCTGGAGGCCCGGCCTGGATTTGAACCAGGATAAAGAGCATTGCACTGCTCCCGCGTCGACGCTTTCCGCCACCGGGCCGCGTCGATCATCGCCGATCACACAAGGGTGAGCCACGGTTACCCCTCATTAACCCTAACCCGCCGGCGAATTAGAACGCGTGGCGCGCCACGAAGGTCATCCGCCACGGGTTGTGGCCGATATTGAAATGCGCGCGCGAGGCGGTGAAACCGCTGGTGGCCAGTTTTGCCACCATCTCGGCCTCGCTGTAGCGCTGCAAGCCCACCTTGGCGCGCAATTGCCGGTAGTCCGACAGCGCGGTCGAGACCAGCCCGACCAGCGCGTCCTTCAGGAAGCCGTGGGTGAGCGCGAAGCGCAACAATGCCGCCACGTCCCTGATCATGCCGACTTCGGGGCGCAGGATATCGCCCACCACCAGACGGCCGCTGGGCTTCAGCAGCCGTTTGACCACCGCGAAAGCCTGAGCGAGTTCGGCCGGCGTCATGTATTGCGCGACCGAGTTCATGACGGCGAGATCGATGGATTTTTCCTCCATCTTCCGGAGGTCATCGAGCGAGCGCACCCGGATCTTGGTGTTGGGGGCGAAGCGCGCGATCAGCCGGCCGCGCACGCCGGGCGCGGGTTCGGCGAGATACAGCTTGCCGCAGACGTCGGCGACCTTGGCCGCGGACAGCGCTTCGCCGCAGGCGTAATCAAGCACCACCGCGTCTGATGAGGAGATGTAGCCGATAATGTCCCGGGCGACGATCTGGAAATGCAGGTCGCGATGCAGCCTGCTCGCATAGATTGTATGCGTGGAATCGTAGTAGTCGATCCAGTCGTCCATCGCGGATGTGTCCGGCAAAAACGGGGGTTCCGGAGGTGGAACCGGCTGCGTACTTGCTGCGTTAGATGGTCCGGCGACCACTGTCCAACGTCCAATGTCCGGTTCCTAACAGGAAGGTGCAACGTGAGCAAAGCCAAGGTCGAGAACAAGGCTGACAACAAGGCCAGCAAGGTCTCCCCCGACCTCGATACGCCCACCGATCTGCCGCAGGCGGGCGTGGACAAGATTTCGGCGGCGCTCAACGTGCTGCTGGCCGACGCCTTCGCGGTCTACATGAAGACCAAGAATTTTCACTGGCATGTCTCGGGCCGGCATTTCCGCGACTATCATCTGCTGCTCGACGAGCAGGCCGCCGCGATCCTCGCCAGCACCGACGAGTTGGCCGAACGCGTCCGCAAGATCGGCGGCGTCACGCTGCGCTCGATCGGCCAGGTATCGAAGCTGCAGACGGTCAAGGACAATAACGAGTCCTACGTGCCGCCGCGCGAGATGCTGCGTGAACTGATGGAAGACAACAAGAAAATGGCAACGGCGATGCGCAAGGCGCGCAAGCTGGCCGACGATTATGAGGATGTCGGCACCACCTCGTTGCTGGAAAACTTCATCGACCAGACCGAGCGCCGCACCTGGTTCCTGTTCGAAGCCACCCGCCAGGAAGGCGGCAACGAAGCGTAGCGTTTCCTTCCGTCATTGCTTCGCTCACAATGACGGAAACTATTTTGATACTTTCCACAACCGCACCAGCGGCCCATACGCTCCCAACACTGGATCGGTTTTTGGCAGCTTCACCTCCGGAATCGTCTTCAACGCCTTCGCGTGTTTTTCCGGCGTCGGCCGCTGCAAGTCCATCGGCGGGCCCGGCGGATAGGCGCCGACGACACTGAAATCCCGGCTCGATGACAGACATTGATGCCCGGTGCCGGCGGGCAGGATCGCGACGTCGCCGGCAGAAATTTCCAGCACCTCGCCGTGATCGCCGCCGAAGCGCACCTTTGCATGGCCGCGCGCCACGCCGAGCGCCTCGTGAACCGTCGCATGGTAGTGCGGGAAATCGTAGACGCCGTTGCGCCACATCCCGCCCCAGCCATTGGCGCCGAACACTCCCTCGATGGTTGTTTCTGGATGCGCGTTGGCGACGTCGATCGCGCCCATGTAGACCAGGAACGGCATCGGATTGTTGGGAACGAGGCCGTCGTCCGCGAACACGAAGGTGAGCGGTTCGATGGCTTCGTTGACCACTGACATGATGGTTCTCCACGTGGACGATACACGTGGATTCAACCGGTGTCAGCCGCTCACATTCCTTTCGGGATCTCAAAAACCAGGCAGGTCGTGGTGGCATGCGCCAGCAGCCGGCCTTTGCTGTCGGTAATACGCGCCTCCGCCGTCGCGGCGCGGCGGCCGACACTCAAGGTGCGGCCTTCGCTGCGCACCGGGCCGGTGTCCTGGGTCATGCCCTTGATGAAGGAAATCTTGAATTCCAGCGTGGTGTAGCCGGTGCCGGCCGGCAGCGCGGAGTGGATCGCAAGTCCCATCGCCGAATCCAGGAGGATCGCGGCGTAGCCGCCATGCACCGAGCCAATCGGGTTGTAATGCCGGAAGCCGGGGACGCTGTGAAACGCCACGACGCCAGGCTCGGCGCTGGAATCGAAGGGCTCGACGGTCTGCATGATCGGCGGCGCCGGTAACCGGCCCTCGAAGATGGAGCGGACGAAATCGACGCCCGCCATGGACGCCATGACCTCGGTCGGGGTGACGCCGTATTCAATGGCGGGGGCGGAGGTGGGCTTGTCGTTCATGGCAAAGCGTCCTGCGGCTGATGTAAAATGATGATCATCATATTAATGAATTTGCCGATGCACCAGCCCTTTGATCGGCCGTCATTGCGAGGAGCGATAGCGACGAAGCAATCCATCGTGCCGCGCAAAGGAAGAATGGATTGCTTCGCTTCGCTCGCAATGACGGGAAGGATGAAGTGCGGAGCGCCTTACACCCGCTTCTTCGCCCGCATCAGGTCCGCAAATCGCTTGAACAGATAATGCGAGTCGCGGGGGCCGGGCGAGGCTTCCGGGTGATACTGCACCGAGAACACCGGTTTGCCGTCGAGCGAGATGCCGCAATTGGAGCCGTCGAACAGCGAGATGTGGGTTTGCGTCGCTCCCGCAGGCAGGGTGTCCTGATCCACGGCAAAACCGTGGTTCATGGAGGTGATCTCGACCTTGCCGGTGGTCTCGTCCTTGACCGGATGATTGGCGCCGTGATGGCCCTGATGCATCTTCTTGGTTTTGGCGCCGACGGCGAGGCCCAGCATCTGATGGCCGAGGCAAATGCCGAAGGTGGGAGTGCCCGAAGAGATCACCTTCTGAATGACAGGCACGGCGTATTTGCCGGTTTCGGCGGGGTCGCCGGGGCCGTTCGAGAGAAACACGCCGTCCGGCTTCATCGCCAGAATATCTTCGGCCGACGTGGTCGCCGGCACCACGGTGATCTTGCAGCCTTCGCCGGCCAGCAGGCGCAAAATGTTGCGCTTGATGCCGTAGTCGATGGCGACGACGTTGAACTCGGGCGCGGTCTGGCGGCCAAAACCCTTTTCCCAGGCCCACGGCGTCTCGTCCCAGGTGAAGCGCTGCGCAGATGTCACCATCGGCACCAGGTCCATGCCCTCGAGGCCGGGCCATTCGCGGGCTTCTTCCTTCAGGCCGTGCAGGTCGAACTCGCCGTCCCTGGCGTGCGCGATCACGGCGTTGGGCATGCCCTTGCTGCGGATCAGCCCGGTCAAGGCGCGGGTATCGATGCCGGACAGGCCGATAATGCCGCGAACCTTCAGCCACTGGTCGAGATGTTTCGCGGAGCGGTAGTTGGAGGGATCGGTGATACCAGCGCGCAAGATCACGCCGCGGGCGCCCGGCGTCGCCGCCATGTTCACCGTCTCGATGTCTTCATCGTTGGTGCCGACATTGCCGACATGCGGAAAGGTGAAGGAGATGAGCTGTCCGGCATAGGAGGGATCGGTGAGGATCTCCTCATAGCCGGTCATCGCGGTGTTGAAGCAGACTTCGCCGACCGCCTGGCCTTCGGCGCCGAGGCCGAAGCCCTCCAGCACGGTGCCGTCCGCAAGCACGAGGA
>JBKJUA010000222.1:0-2671 GCA_046590305.1 Bradyrhizobium sp. | reverse complement strand
TCGAGTTGAAGGGGACCACCAGCCGCTCCGGAATGCCGCCGAACGACAGGCCGACTTCGAACCGGTCGTCGGTCACGATCAGGTCCCAGAACTGATGCTGCAGGATGACGGTCATTTCTTCCGGATACTGCGCCAGCAGTCGCGGCGACAGCTTCACGCCTTCGGCGGTGGACAGGAAGGTGATGAAGAAATGATGTTCTCCGGGCAGGCCGTGTTCGGCGGCGTCGGTCAAAACACGCCGCAGCACCCCGCGCAGCGCGTCGCGCGCCAGCACGTCGTATCGGATATGATCGGTCGCCATTATCAGGTCCTGTCACGTTCAAGGCTATTTTGCGGATCGGCAGCGCAGCCCGGGTGCCCGACTCGCCTGTTGCGTCCATGCTACCCCGGCAGCGGGCCGAGGTCAGCAGCCGTGGCCGCCGATGGCGAAAATTCCAGCAGGTCATTCGAACAGCATGCAAATCAAATGAAGTCGAGGTTGGAATGTGGAGGCGCCGGGTGCTGCGCCCGGGTCCGACTGGTAGTATTTCCACAACCAGCGAACCGGCAACCCCAATATAAGCGGCAAATGGCCGGAAAACAGGGCCGGATGGCGCATCTGGACCCGGAATGCGACCGGGGAGGCGGGACATCCGGAATATCGGTTGGCGTTGACGAGCCGCCGTTCTAAGTCTCGGGCATGCCTCCGGATACACGGCCGGCCGCCTTGCCGGCGCCGGATATCCCAACCGCTGCAGCGCCGGCCCCGCCGGGGTTGCTGGAACTGTTTGTCGCATTCGCCAAAATGTCGCTGGCCGGCTTCGGCGGCGTGCTGGTCTGGGCGCGCCGCAGCATCGTCGACCAGCACCGCTGGATGACGGCGGACGAATTCAACGAGACCTTCGCACTGTGCCATTTTTTGCCGGGCCCCAATATCGTCAACCTCAGTGTGGTGTTCGGATCCCGCTTTCGCGGCATTCCCGGCGGCATCGCGGCCTTCGCCGGGCTGGTTGGACCGCCGGTGGTGATCGTCACCATTCTGGCGGCGCTCTATGCCCGCTACGGCGAAATCGACGCCTTGCGGCGCATCCTGGCGGGCGTGTCCTGCGTGGCGGTCGGCCTGCTGCTGGCGGTGGTGGCGCGCATGATGATGCCGCTGATCGTGAAGCGCGACCTGGTCGGGCTGTTGGTTCTGGCCGCGGTGTTCATCGCCATCGGTGTGCTGCGGCTGCCGCTGCCGGCGGTACTGCTGGTGGCCATCCCGCTCAGCATCGCCATCACCATGGTCATGCGGCGGCGGGTTGTGGCATGAATTCGGAGCCCAATCCGATTCTAACGCTGGCCTGGACCTTCGGACTGATGTCGCTGTTCGCGGTCGGCGGCGCCAACGCCGCGATTCCGGAAATGCACCGGGTGGCGGTCGATGTCCACCACTGGATGACCGACAAGCAATTCGCCGACGTGTTCGCGATATCGCAGATGTCGCCGGGGCCGAACGTGCTGATCGTGACCCTGATCGGTTATTCCGTCGCGGGGGTTGCAGGCGCGCTGGTCGCAACGCTGGCGATGTGTGGACCGACCGCCGTCGTAGCCTATTATGTGAGCCGCGTGCTGGCGCGGTCGACCCGGTCGCGCTGGCCCGGCATCATCCAGGCCGCATTGGTTCCGCTATCAATCGGGCTGATGGGCGCCAGCGGCCTGATTTTGGCGCTCACCTCGGACCGGACCTGGCCGGCGGCTCTGGTTACCATCGCCGCCGCGGTGCTGGCCTTTGCCACCCGGCTCAATCCGCTCTGGATGCTGCTGGCCGGGGGGTGGTTGGGTTTTGCTGGCGTTATCTGAGGAAAATCGGTAGGCAGGATCGCCGGACCGGCATCTGGGTCATCCAAAAACAGAACGGGCGACAAGCCCGTGCGCGGGAGTGAGATCGATGAGTGAGACGCCGAGTCATGGACCGGTCAAATACATCATGCCGAAATGGATACGCGGTCCGCAGGATTTCGTCGGCGGACTGGCGATGGTTGGCATCGCGGTATTCGCGTTGTGGGCATCGAGCGATCTGCAGGGCATGCGCGGATTTTCATTCGGGGCGGGAACCGCACCGCGGATGTTCGCTTACCTGTTGCTCGGGCTCGGCATCGCGGTGACGATCATCGGTCTTGTCACGGACGGTGAGCATATCACGACCTATGCGTGGCGCGGCCCGCTGTTCGTGTCGTTGGCCATTCTGTCCTTTGCCGCCTCGATCCGGCCGATGGGTCTGATTTTCTCGGCATTCACGAGCTTCCTTATTTCGGCAATGGGCACGCCGGAAACCAAATGGAAGCAAACCATCATCGTCGGCATTTGTCTGACGACCTTCTGCAGCCTGTTGTTTCCCTACGCGCTGGGTCTGCCGTTGCAGATGTGGCCGAAATTTATGATCCGGTGAGGGTGTAATGGGTGACGTTTTTTCAAATCTTGGAATGGGCTTCGGCGTCGTATTCCAGCTGGTGCAGTGGACCCCCGCGTTTCTCGGCGGCATGTCGATTCCCATTCCCGTCAACATTCTGCTGTGCCTGATCGGTGCGCTGGTCGGCACCCTGGTCGGCGTGCTGCCGGGCATCGGCACCATTGCCACGGTGGCGATGCTGTTGCCGATCACCTTCGGCCTGCCGCCGGTCGGCGCGCTGATCATGCTCGCCGGCATCTA
>JBKJUA010000142.1:0-2950 GCA_046590305.1 Bradyrhizobium sp. | reverse complement strand
CCGGCAGACCGAAGCCGGTGTCGCGAGACCTAACGGACGGTAGGGGCTTTGCTGGATGACGGAGATGATTGCAGTGACAAAATATCGACATGACCTGCCGCAACGCCGCGGCGGTATTTTTCTCACCGACGGCGGCATGGAAACGACGCTGATCTTTCACGAAGGCATAGAGCTGCCGCACTTCGCGGCCCTCGTGCTGCTCGACAGCCCGGACGGCCGGCAGAAGCTGACGAAGTATTACGAAGCCTACCTCGCCGTCGCGCGCGCGCACGGCGCGGGTTTCGTGCTCGACAGCCCGACATGGCGCGCCAATCCCGATTGGGCCGACAAGCTCGGCTATGACGCCGCAGCGCTCAAGGCGATCAATCTCCGTTCGATCGCGTTCCTGGAAGGCTTGCGTGACCATTGGGAGCGGCCGGAAGCGCCCTGCGTCATCAGCGGCGCGATCGGCCCGCGCGGCGACGGTTACAAGTCCGGCAACATGGATGCGGCGGAGGCCGAAGCCTATCACGCCGAACAGATTGCCGCGTTCGTCGAAGGCGGCGCCGACATGGTGACCGCCTATACACTAAACAGCATCAACGAAGCGATCGGCGTTGCGCGTGCGGCCAAGGCGCAGGGAATTCCGGCGGTGATCTCGTTTACGGTGGAAACCGACGGTCGCCTGGTCAACGGCGAAACGTTGCGCGAGGCCATTGAAACCGTGGATCGCGAGACATCGGGCGCGCCGGAATATTTCATGATCAACTGCGCGCATCCGGTGCATTTCGAGAAGGCGCTGCAGGCCAATGAGGCCTGGGTGAAACGCATCCATGGCGTGAGGGCCAACGCGTCGACCAAAAGCCACGCCGAACTCGACGAGTCCACGACGCTCGATGCGGGCGATCCGCGCGATCTCGGTCGGCGCTACCGCGAGCTCAGGCGCACATTCCCGGCGATGCGGATGCTCGGCGGCTGCTGCGGCACCGACCACCGGCATGTCGCGGCGATCTGCGAGGCCGTCCTGCCTCCGCGCGCGCTCAGCGCCTGAATGCCAAACAAAATGGCCGGGATTTCTCCCGGCCATTTTTCTTGCGATTGCCCTGCCTTAGCGGCGCGGCGGCGCGGTGCCGGGCGGCGGGGGCGGCAGCGATGCCGATCCGCCGGTCAGCAGCGGCCCAATGTTGCGGATGGTGACGCGGCGATTGACGATACTCGGCCCATCGACGTTCTCTTTCGGATATTGCTCGCCATAGCCCTGCGAGGTCAGGTTTTCCGCCGGCACGCCGAATTGCTGGGTCAGCAGCGTGGCCGCGGACTCGGCACGGCGATCCGACAGCGACAGATTGTCAACGTCGGATCCCACCTTGTCGGTATGGCCTTCGATCAGGAATACCGCGCGCGGGTTGGCCGTGATGGCGCGATTGAGTCCGTCGGCGATCGCCTGCAGCTTCGAGGCCTGATCGGGGGGAATCTCCCACGAGCCGGTTTCGAAGTTGATGCTGTTGAGGTCGATGCTCGGCATGCGCTGGCGCACCGAGGCACTGTACCGTATCTCGTCCAGCGAATAGCGCCGTTCGAGCCGCTCGACCGGCGGAGCGATCAGGGTGTCGTAGAGCAGGGCCGGCGATGCTTCGTCGGCCTCGACGATATAGCGTTCCCGCGGAATGCGCAGGACCGGCGGCGCGAGGTCGACATAGAAGCCGCCGAAGCCGCGCGGGCCTCGATAGCTGTTGTCGATGATGATAATCTCGCGGCCCCGCTCGTCCCTGCGAATCCGCCGCAGCAACTGGCCGCTTCGATCGTTCACGGTGATGATCTGCGTGCCATCGGGACGGATCACGATGGTGCGTGTCTCGTTGCCGCGCTGCTCGGTCCTGATGTCCCGTGCACCATAGCGGAAGCGATCGACTTCGTTGTGACGGATGAACGACTGGCCGCTGGGATCGCGAACGATGACTCGGCCGGGCTCGGTGAACACCGTACGCCCGCCTTCCTGGGTTTCTCGACGTTGGCCTCGGAAACCTTCCAACGTTGTGGGTCCCGCCGCCGGTGTACCCGCCGCAATCGGCGCCAAGACCTTATCTGGGGGCGGCGCGGGCGGAATAGGTGCTGCCACCGTGGGCGGCGGACGTCGGACCATTGGCGCGGCCGGCGGCGCGGCGGTCTGGCCGCCGGGGGCAGGCGCAGCGGTCGGCGCACCCGTAGCGGACGGCGCACCCGGAGCGGCAGGTGCTCCCGGAGCTGTCGGAGTTGCCGTGGGCGCAGGTCTACCCGGAGTGGGAGTGGCAGTCGGTGAGGGTCCGCTTGGTGTGGGCGTAGCGGTCGGCGCGAGTCCGCCGGGCGCAGGAGTCACAGTCGGCGCAGGGCTACCTGGAGGCGGTCCGGTACGTGCAGGCGGCGACCCCGGAGGCGTGGTTTGAGCTGGCGGCGCGCCTGCTGCTGGCGGGGCGCCGGGGGGCCGGCCACCTGGCGGCGGCGTACCCGCGCCGGGGCCTGCCGGGGGCGGCGTGGGCGCGGTTTGAGCCGGCGGCGCGACCGGAGCCGGCGCTTGCTTGGTGCCCGCGGGAGGCGGCGGCGCGGGAGGCGGTGCACTCTTCTGCTGGGGAGCAACAGGCGCGACGCTCGGCGCAGCCGGCGGCCTTGGCGGCACCGGTGACGGTGCAGCCGCGGGAGGCGGCGGCGGTGCAGTACGCGCAGCGGGAGGGGGCGGCGGAGGCGTCGCAGGCTTTGGCGGCGGCGGCGGTGCGGCAGCCGGGGGCGGCGGCGGTGCTACGCGCGCCGGCGGAGGAGGCGGTGCCGCTCGGGGAGGCGGCGGTGGTGCAGCAGCCGGGGGCGGCGGCGGCGGGGGTGGCGCGGCCCGGGGCGGCGGTGCGGCAGCGGGCGGTGGCGGCGCCGCGGGACGCGGTGCGGCCGCTGGTGGCGGGGCGGGCTTCGGCTTTCCATCCGGACCAAGTTCATCCTTGGCCTG
>JBKJUA010000126.1:0-6656 GCA_046590305.1 Bradyrhizobium sp. | reverse complement strand
TTTGCCGAAGGTGGCGGTGGAAGGCCGGGCGAGTCCGACCAGGACCTGCGCATGGTGGCCGGTCTCTACATTCCGACCTTCCTGCGCTTCGGGCAGCTGAGCGGGCTCATCCCGCTTGTGGGCGTCGTTCACGGCCGGTGCTTCGCCGGCAATGCCGCCTTGCTCGGCTCCTGTGATGTGGTGATCGCCACGCGCGCCAGCAACATCGGCATGGGCGGGCCGGCGATGATCGAGGGTGGCGGCCTCGGCGTCTATCACCCCGCCGATGTCGGGCCGGTGTCGTTCCAGGCGCCGAACGGCGTCATCGATATTCTGGTCGAGGACGAGGAGGCGGCCACCAGCGCCGCGCAAAAATACCTGTCCTACTTTCAAGGCGCACTCGCCGAATGGAAAGCGTCGGATCAGCGCCTGCTGCGGCGCGCTATTCCCGAAAACCGGCTGCGCGTCTATGACATCCGCACCGTCATCGATCTGCTGGCCGACGAAGGCTCGGTGCTCGAGATCCGCCGGGATTTTGGCATCGGCATGATCACGGCCTTTATTCGCATTGAAGGCAAGCCGTTCGGATTGATTGCCAACAACCCGAAGCACCTCGGCGGCGCGATCGATGCGCCGGCCGGGGACAAGGCCGCCCGCTTTCTGCAGCTGTGCGACGCCTTCGACATCCCGATCGTATCGCTGTGCGATACGCCGGGCTTCATGGTGGGACCCGAGGCCGAGAAGACCGCCATCGTGCGCCATGTCGCGCGCATGTTCGTGACCGGGGCGAGCCTCACCGTGCCGCTGTTCGGCATCGTGCTGCGCAAGGGCTACGGCCTCGGCGCGCAGTCGATGATAGGCGGCGGCTTCCACGCTTCTTTCTTCACGGTGGCCTGGCCGACCGGCGAATTCGGTGGCATGGGGCTGGAGGGTTATGTGCGGCTCGGCTTCCGCAAGGAAATGGAAGCGATATCAGATCCGGCCGAGCGCGAGAAATACTATCAGGCCAAGGTCGCGGAACTCTATGCCAACGGCAAGGCAACCTCCATCGCATCGGTGCTCGAAATCGACGAAGTGATCGATCCGGCCGAGACCAGGCGCTGGATCATGGCCGGCCTGCAGTCCGTCCCGAAGCCCGCGCCACGCACCCACCGCAAGCGTCCCTGCATCGATGCCTGGTAGTATGCGGTTCCGATGAACCTGCTATGCCGATCCATCGGACCTGGAAGTTTTTCCTGCCGGTAACTCTTACTGGAGCGGCAGCCCGACGCTGTGCAGCGCATCGAAAACCCAGTCGCAATAGGATTGCGGCGGCGGCCGCTGGACATCGGAGATGGTCAGTCCGGGGTAGTGAGGCTCGTCACGGCTTCGATGTATCAGCGATATGCCGGCCCGCGATATAGCCGAAGGTCAGCGCGGGTCCGAGGGTGATGCCGGCCCCGGGATAGTTGCCGCCCATGATGCTCGCCATGTCGTTGCCGGCGGCATAGAGACCGTCGATCACACGGCCATCGGCGTCGAGCGCACGGGCGTTTTCGTCCGTCCTGATTCCCGCATAGGTACCGAGATCGCCGATCACCATCTTGATCGCGTAGAAAGGTCCTTTTTCGATCGGGCCGATGCAAGGATTCGGTCCATTCAATGCATCTCCCTGAAAGCGGTTGTAGGCGCGCGATCCCTTGCCGAAGGCGGTATCCTGTCCGGTCGCCGCCGAGGCGTTGAACGCCGCAATCGTCGTCTCCAGCCCCCGCGCATCGACACCGGCCTGCGCCGCCAGTTCCGAAAGCGTAGCGCCGCGCATCAGGTAGCCGGTCCTGACGTGAT
This sequence comes from Bradyrhizobium sp., assembly GCA_046590305.1. Lineage (GTDB taxonomy): Bacteria > Pseudomonadota > Alphaproteobacteria > Rhizobiales > Xanthobacteraceae > Bradyrhizobium. The sequence continues at coordinate 4,853 of JBKJUA010000126.1, read as the reverse complement.
GCCCGATCGGCATCGGAAACGGCGGCACGCAGCCGAGGCCATATTTGCGCAGGGTCTTGTGGTCGCAGATCAGAAAGGCGGCGATCTCCTCGCCGGGCTTGGCGGCCTTCATCATCGCTTGGACGAAGTCGTGATAGGAATTGCCCTCGTTCGCGAAGCGCGCGCCGTCGCGCATCACGGCAATCACACCGGGTTTGGCGCGATCGATGAAATGCGGCATCACTCCGCTGGAGCCGTCCTTCCGTTTGGTGACCGACACGGGCACCCATGCGGCGGCATTCGGCAGCGTGTCCTCGACGCGCCCGCCGACTGCTTCCGCCAGGCGCAGGCCGTCGCCGGTGTTGCCGGCAGGACCCGGCGAGTAATGCTGGGTGCCATCCGGCGCATGTGGGAACATCGCCTTGCGCCTTGCGACGTCGTGCGGGAAGCCGCCGCAGGCCAGGACCACGCCACGTTTGGCGTGGACCCGAACCACGCGTCCGTCGCGTTCGACCAGGGCGCCGCGAACCGCGTCGTCCTCGACGATTAACTCGCGGACCGGGGACGACAGCCACAAGGGTATGTCGAGGTCGAAGGCGGATTTCGCCAGCCGGCCGGCCAGCGCGTTGCCGTTGGTGAGCGTCATGCCGCGGCCATGGCGCATCACATCCATCAAATGGCGGGACAGCCGCTTGGCGACATAGACCGCCGAGGTCAGCGATTTGGTCGCGCGCATGAAGTGGATGATCTCCTTGCCCGATCCCAGCATCATGCCGAACACGGTCAATTCCGGCAGCGGCGCGCCGAGCGTCTGGATATGCGGGCCGAGTTCGCGGCCATCGAACGGCCGCGTCACCATCGAGCGACCGCCTTGCGTGCCGCCGGGGGCTTCGGCGTGATAGTCGGGAAACACCAGCGGCATGTCGAAACGCAGCGCCGTTTTTGTGGTGAAGAAGTCGACAGCCTCGGGTCCGGCGGTCAGAAAAGCGTCGACTCGGGCCGCGTCGAAACTGTTGCCGGCTTCATGCCGCAGATAGGTCCGCGCCTGGTCGGGGCTCTCGTTGATGCCCCAGGCCCGCGCCAGCGACGTTCCGGGTATCCAGAGCCATCCGCCGGAGCGCGCCGTGGTGCCGCCGAAGCGGGGCTCCTTCTCGACGATGAGGACCTTGAGACCATTGTGGCCGGCGGTGACGGCGGCGGACATGCCGGCGCAGCCGGAGCCGACGATGAGCACGTCGCATTCGTAGGTAGTGTCTGCGCCAGTGCGCACGCCGTCAGTCACGCGACCCTCCCGGTTCTTGTCGTTTCCGTCCGAATCTACGATAGCATCACCCATGCCGTCCCGCATGCTGACAGAAAGGAACGAACTGGCGAACAATGGATTCACTGGGGCGGCGGCTGGCATCTGCTCGGCACCGCGCGGATGGGCACTGACCCCGCAGGGCGACTGGTCGCTGCTCGATCCGGTCCGCGCCCGGCCGTCGATGTACCGCACGGTCGACTGAACGAAACCGCCGCGCGTTGAGATGGCGCAATTGCGGGCCGGGCGTCCGCCATCGTGGGAGTTTCTGCCTTGGCAATGCATGCCGGCAGACAGACTGTGTTTGTCTTGACAGTTCTATAATAGAACTTTACCGTTGAACCCCTGGCACGGGAGAACAGCCTTGCAGAAGAGAAACGCGACCGTGGCTGTGATCGGCGCAGGTGACTTCATCGGCAGCGAAATCGCGAGGAAGTTTGCCTCGGAAGGATTCACGGTGTTCGCCGGGCGCCGCAATGGCGCCAAGCTCGAACCGCTGGTCAAGGAAATCGAGGCGGCCGGGGGCGAAATTCACGCGAGGTCGCTCGATGCCCGCAAGGAAGAGGAAATCACCGCCTTCCTCGGCGATGCCGACAAGCACGCGCCGCTCGAAATTTGCATATTCAACGTCGGCGCCAACGTCAACTTCCCGATTCTGGAGACCACCGAGCGGGTGTTCCGCAAGGTCTGGGAAATGGCCTGCTATTCCGGCTTTCTCACCGGCCGCGAGGCTGCGCGTCTGATGTTGCCGAGGGGCAAGGGCAACATCTTCTTCACCGGTGCGACCGCAAGCCTGCGCGGCGGATCGGGCTATGCCGCGTTCGCCAGCGCCAAGTTCGGCCTGCGTGCCGTTGCGCAAGCCACCGCACGTGAGCTGGGTCCAAAAAACATCCACGTCGCCCACCTCATCATCGATTCCGGCGTCGACACCGAATGGGTGCGGCAGCGGCGGATCGAGGCGCTGGGGCCCGACGCGCTGGACAACCCCGATCTGCTGATGCCGCCGTCGTCGGTCGCGGAATCCTACTGGCTGCTCTATCAGCAGCCGCGCAGCGCCTGGACGTTCGAACTGGAAATCCGCCCCTTCGGCGAGAAGTGGTAACGATGCGAAGCCCGCGTCATCACTCCCCTCCCTCCACGCGCCCTTGCGCGTGGCGGGGAGGGGTCGGGGGTGGGGGGTGTCTCTCCAGACTCGCTGACAGCGGTACGCGCGGATAGCCCCCCCACCCCCGACCCCTCCCCACCGCTTCGCGGGGAGAGGGGAGTAAGATATTCTTTGAATGATATAGGTTTGCCAGAACCTCGACCTGATCAGAACCGGAGGAATTCGTGAAAACAGCCATCACTGAAATGTTCGGCATCGCGCACCCCATCATTCAGGGCGGCATGCATTATGTCGGCTTCGCCGAACTGGCATCGGCGGTGTCGAATGCCGGCGGCCTTGGTATCATTACCGGTTTGACGCAACGGACGCCGGAATTACTGGCCAGGGAAATCGCGCGCTGCCACGACATGACGAACAAGCCGTTCGGTGTGAACCTGACCTTCCTGCCGGCCTTCACGACGCCGCCCTATCCGGAATACATCGCCGCCATCCGGGAAGGCGGTATCAAGATCGTTGAAACCGCAGGCCGAAGCCCCGAGCAATACATGCCGGCGCTCAAGGCGGGAGGTATCAAGGTTATCCACAAATGCACCTCGGTCCGTCACTCGCTGAAGGCCGAGGCGATCGGCTGCGATGCGGTCAGCGTCGATGGCTTCGAATGCGGCGGACATCCCGGCGAAGACGACATGCCGAACATGATCCTGCTGCCGCGCGCTGCCGAGGAATTGAAGATTCCGTTCGTGGCGTCAGGCGGCATGGCCGACGCGCGCAGCCTGGTGGCGGCACTGGCGATGGGCGCGGCAGGCATGAACATGGGCACGCGCTTCATGGCGACCAAGGAGGCGCCGATCCACGACAACGTCAAGAAGGCGCTGGTGGCGGCCTCCGAACTCGACACCCGGCTGGTCATGCGCGCGCTCAGGAACACCGAGCGGGTGCTGAAGAACAAGGCCGTCGACCGGTTGCTGGAAATCGAGCGTGAGAAGGGCGCGAGCCTGAAGATCGCCGACATCCATGACCAGGTCGCCGGAGCCTATCCCAAGGTCATGATCGACGGCGACATCGATGCGGGGGCCTGGAGTTGCGGCATGGTGGCCGGCCTGATCAAGGATGTGCCGACCGTGAAGGAATTGATCGACCGCATCATGGCGGATGCCGAGCGCATCATTCGTGACCGGCTGGTCGGTTTCCTCGATGGCACCGGACAGGAAAAATCGGCGAAAGTCGCCTGAAGCGAAACGCATTCCCCCTTTGAGGATTTTCTTGATGACTGACTATGTGAAGACCGAAGTCGCGGCCGGGATCATGACGCTGACGCTGGCCCGGCCGGACAAGAAAAATGCGCTGAGCAGCGCGATGTACAGCGCCCTGTCGGACGGGCTGGAGCGCGCGGAGAAGGATCCGGAAATTCGGGTCGTCGTGTTCCAGGGCGACGGGGACAGCTTTACCGCCGGCAACGACCTCGCCGATTTCGCTGCCCAGGCAGCTAGAAAGGATCGCGGCGAGAATCAGGCTGGCCGCTTCATCAGGAATTTGGGCAAAGCGACCAAGCCGCTGATCGCGGCCGTGCAGGGCAATGCCGTCGGCGTCGGCACCACCATGCTGTTACACTGCGATCTGGTTTTCCTGGCCGAGAGCGCGCGGCTGACCACGCCGTTCGTCAATCTCGCGCTGGTGCCCGAGGCGGCATCGAGCTGGCTGTTGCCGGCGCGGATCGGCCACGTCCGCGCTTACGCCATGTTCGCGCTCGGCGAGCCCCTCGATGCGGCGTCGGCGCTGGCCTGTGGTTTGGCCAATGCGGTGGTGCCGGCAACTGAACTGCGCAGCCGTGCGCGCGCGGCAGCCGAAGCCCTGACCAAGCGTCCGCCCGGCGCGCTCAGTCACACCAAGGCCCTGATGCGCGAGTTCGAAGCGATCGCCGCACGGATCGATCGCGAGAGCGTGATCTTCGCGGAACGGCTGCAGACCGCCGAGGCCCGCGAGGCGTTCACCGCATTCGCCGAGCGCCGTCAGCCGAATTTCTCCAGCGCGGCGGGGTAGTTGCGCGCAAGTGCAACCCCCGGAGCCCCGGTGCGACAAATTAACCCGTCGGGCAAAATTTCGCTTTTACAGAAGGGCAAATCACCCGTACATCTTTGCCCGTCTCACCCGACAAGAGGGGCGGCTCGCGATCGTCACGAAACGCGCGGTGAGATGCGGTGGACGCGGATGCGCCTTTGACGAACGGCGCAGATGTGGACGGTGAAATCGTATGGTCCTGACACCCCCGACGTCGGTGTCAAGCTTGCGGTCAGTCCCGCAGGTGACGGTGGCAATAGAGCAGGGCTCACCGGGGAGACCACGTATAAGCCGTAAACTGCCGCGCAGGGAAAGTCGGATGTTTCCGCTGGACCTGTATGCTCGTGTGCGCTTCTACCCACTACATTGCACACGAGACCGCGGGTGCAGCGCGCATCCGGCTTTCCCTGC
>JBKJUA010000120.1:0-15131 GCA_046590305.1 Bradyrhizobium sp. | reverse complement strand
CTAAGCGCCTCAATCCACCACGATCTTCACGCGATCGCGCGCTTTCACCTGCGCGTTGGTGTCGAGCCCGTTCAAAATGCGAAAGCGCTGCGCCGGGCGGTCGACGCCGGACATGCGGTGCGCCAGCGATTCCACGGTGTCGCCGGGCTGCACGGTGATGACCTTGATGCGCAGCGGCCGGGCGGCCTGGATTTCCTCCAGCGTCAGGCGGCGAAACGAATTCACGGTTTCGCGGGCGTTGCGGTCGCTCTCTGTGGTCTTCTGCTTGGAGGCGAAGATGAAGCGGTAGACGTCGGTGCCGAAGCGCAGCGCGTAGACCTTGAATTGCCATTGATCGCCGCGCGCAGTGGCGGATGCCGCCGGAAAGCCGTTGATGGTCAATTCCTCCGCCGAGCCCTTCTCGACGTTTTCCATCCAGCCGGAATTGAGATAGTCGGCGAGCGTCTGCTCCGACGGCACCCGCACCACGTCGAAGCGCATCGCCTGGGTACCGCCCTCGCGCACGCCGATCACGGCCTGCGCGGTATTGTCCAGCGTGAAGGTCTCGGGGGCCGCGAAGGTGAAACCGAGCTTCGGGTGCAGGAAGCGCCGGCCGCGCACAAAACCTTCGCTGGGGTCTTCGCCATAGACGATGTTGTCGATGGCGGCGAGATAGGTCTCGCGGTCGCGCTCGCCACCCTCCGGCGAGGAAAACTGCCGTGCCGAATTCTGCGCGTTCTGCACCCGCTCGGGCGTCGCCGGATGCGACGACAGAAAATCCTGCGCGCGCGGATCGAGCGAGGTCTTGCCGGCCTTGAGGGCGGCGTTGCGCTCCATCGAGGTCAGGAAGCGCGACGCGCCATAGGGGTCGAACTTGGCGCGGGCGGAAATTCCGACGCCGATGCCGTCAGCCTCGAATTCCTGGGCGCGCGAAAAGCTCGCCATAGTCAGCTTCGTCTTGGCCAGCGCCAGCGCGGTCAGATCGGGATCGTTGCCCATGTCGGTGACGACGCGGGTGACGACGGCGGCCTGCCGCGCCTGGTCCTCGCGGATCGAGGCGTGTTTTGCCAGTACATGCGCCATCTCGTGTGACAGCACCGAGGACAATTCCGAGGTGTCGCTGGCGAGCGCGACGAGGCCGCGGGTGACGTAAAGCTGGCCGGTCGGCAGCGCGAAAGCGTTGACCGCGCCGGAGTTGAGGATGGTCACTTTGTAGGCCTGGTCGGGACGATCCGACGCCGCCACCAGCCGGTCGACGGTCTTGCCGATCAGGGCTTCGAGCCGCGGATCGTCATAGGCACCGCCATAGGAAGAGAGGATGCGCTCATGCTCGCGCTCGGCGGCAGGGGTCTGCGCCACGGTGCGCGCCGGCTTGGCCGAACCGCCCGCCGAAGGCGCGGCGGTGGTGAAGCGGTCGACGCCACCGCAGCCGGAAAGCGCCAGGAAAGCGCACAGCAGCGGGCCCGCAGCCCAAAGCCGGCGGCCTGTCCCCCTGTCGCGCCGTCCCGCACACCCCGTCACGTCAGCCACTCGTATCTGGCCGGCGGGCTAATTCCCGCCAAGCATTTCAATCTGCCCCACCAGGAGCACCTCGATTCGCGGGCCGCCCCGCGCCTCGACCCAGCCACGGACCCGAATCCGCTTGTTCTCCAGAGACTTAAGGCCGATCCCGGCGGCCGCATGCGCCGCCGCCGCCCGCCTTGAAATAGTCACGGCGAAGTCGCGTGTCCAGTTCCGGCCGAAATTCAGGTAAGTCGTCGCCCCGGCCTGCCTGACCGACAAAACCCTGCCTTCGACCAATGTAAAGCGCCCGATCCCAGCCAAAATATCGCCCGGACTTTCCGCGTTTTTTATGGCTGCCGGATCGGCCCAAATCCCTCGTCTGGCCCGCCGCGCCTCCGCCTCGGCGGCAAACAGCGTCGCGGCGCAATCCCTGTTGGCGACATCGGCCGATACCAGCGCCTCGCCCAGCGCCAGCAGCACGCTCTGCACCGGCGTATCGGAACCGGCGAGATGGACGAAAGCGGGCTGGCGGCCGTATCGGTCAGGGCTGTCGTCGTTGCCCGACAATGTCACCTCACGCCCGGCGATGATGGCAGCCAGTGCCGCCGTGCGGCTGGTCTTGGTGCTGGCGGCCGGCTCGATGCCGGCGAGCCTGATTTCGCGGCCGTCCGTCAGGCGAAACGTGCGCGCATCGATCACGGCGGCGATGCGACCCTCGCCCTGCGGTTCGAACACGCAGCCTGCCGCGTAGGCTGGACCGGCGGCGGCAAGCAGCCACGTCAACGCCACGGCAAACACGGCGCAATGCGCCCGCGTGGCGGTCACCGGATGAACGCTGCGTGGGATCGGACCTGTTCCTGTATGCTGGCTGCGATCGGACGTAGAGCTTAGCCGATATTGCTTTTTTGACGAAGGGGGAGACGATGGAAGTCAACGGTATCGCGCATGTTTCCTGACCGCATCGAATTTCGAACGCTCTCGCGCGTTTTATCGCCAACTGCTGCCGTTTCTCGGGCTGAAGCCGGTGATGGACACCGAGACGACCTATTACTGCGTAGGCGGCCGCACCGCAGTCGGTATCCGCGCGCCATCGCGGCAAGTTGGATTGCTTCGTCGCTTCGCTCCTCGCAGCAATGACGATGCAGCATCGAAGCACGCCCCATTCCGCTTAGCGGAAATTACCCTATCGCAAACCATCGCATGCCTCCCGCGCCGCTGCGCGCCTTGCCGCTGCTACCACCTTCCGGCATGATTGCGGCAACAGAAGTGAGGCCGCAACGAATGCGGTCCGTTCGCAGGGAGGCTTTGATGAGACGGATATTTTCAGGCGTTCTGGCATCGGTGCTGGCATCGGTGCTGGCATTGTCGGCAAGCGCTGCCCTCGCGCAGACAAAACCTCCGTTAAAGCTCGGCGGCATTCTCGATATGTCCGGGCTTTATGCCGACATCACCGGTGCGGGCAGCGAGGCCGCGGCGAAAATGGCGGTAGAGGATTTTGGCGGCGAGGTGTTGGGCCGCAAGGTGGAGATCGTCGTTGCCGACCATCTCAACAAGGCCGACGTCTCGGCCAGCCTGGCGCGCGACATGCTCGACAACCAGGGCGTCGAAATGATCTTCGATGTCGCGGCTTCCGCGACGGCGCTTGCCGCGGGCGAGATCGCAAAAGCACGCAACAAGCTCATCATTTTCAACGGACCGGCTACGGTCGCGCTCACCAATGAGGCGTGCGGTCCCTACACCGTGCATTACACCTACGATACCTATGGGCAGGCCAATGTGACGGGGCTTGCGGCCGTCAAGTCCGGCCTCGACAGCTGGTTCTTCCTGACCGCCGACTATGCCTTCGGACAGGCGCTTGAAAGGGACACTACCAATGTGGTGGTGAAGAATGGCGGCAAGGTGCTCGGCAGCGTCCGCCATCCCCTCAATACATCGGACTTCTCGTCTTTCCTGCTGCAGGCGCAGGCGTCGAAGGCCAAGGTCATCGGTCTTGCCAATGCCGGCGGCGACACCATCAACGCGATCAAGCAGGCTGCCGAGTTCGGCCTGATGAAGGGCGGGCAGAAGGCCTCGCCGCTACTCGTCTTCATCACCGATATCGACAGCATCGGCCTTGACATCGCGCAAAACCTGTTGCTGTCCGAAGCCTTCTACTGGGATCTCAACGATGAGACGCGTGCGTTTTCAAAGCGCTTCACCGAACGCCGGAAGCGGCCGCCGACCACCGCCCAGGCCGGCGTGTATTCCTCGGTCTCGCATTACCTGAAAGCGGTGAAGGCCGCCGGCACCACCGATGCGGCGGCGGTGATCAAGGTGATGAAGGACACACCGGTCAACGACATGTTCGCCAAGAACGGCAAGATCCGCGACGACGGTCGCATGGTGCACGACATGTACCTGTTCGAGGTCAAGAAGCCGGCGGAGTCCAAGGGACGATGGGACTACTACAAGCTGGTCGGCACGGTTTCCGGTAGCGATGCCTTCCAGCCGCTGGAAGCGTCGCGCTGCCCGCTGGTGAAGAAATGATGGCGTGGTCGTCCCCGCGAACGCGGGGATCCAGACGCCGCGGCTTATCGAGTCGGACGGATGCAGGCGGCTTGGCTACGATCGACGACCGGGATTCTGGGCCCTGCGTTCGCAGGGACGACGACAATCAGTAACAACGAAAGCAAAACCCCATGAACAACGAAATCGTCCTGCAGCATCTCGACCAGGGCCTGCTCACCATCACCATGAACCGGCCGGACCGGCGCAACGCGCTCAATCCCGACATGACGCTGGGGCTGGTGACGGCGGCGCGCCGCGCGGCGGAGGATCACGAGGTTCGCGCGGTGCTGCTGAAGGGCGCCGGCGGCACCTTCTGCGTCGGTGGCGACGTCAAGTCGATGGCGGAGGGGCGGGCGCCGCTGCCGTTCGAGGCCAAGAAGACTAATCTGCGGCGCGGTATGGAAGTTTCGCGCATCCTGCACGAGATGCAGAAGCCCGTGGTGGCGCAGGTCGATGGCGCCGCCGCCGGGGCCGGGCTTTCGATCGCGCTGGCCTGCGATCTCCGCGTCGCCTCGGCGTCGGTCAAGATCACCACGGCGTTTGCCAAGGTCGGCCTGTCGGGCGATTACGGCGGCACCTTTTTCCTGACGCAAATGCTTGGCAGCGCCCGCGCCCGCGAGCTCTATCTGATGTCGCCGGTGCTGACGGCGCAGGAAGCGCTGGCGCTCGGCTTGGTGACGAAAGTCGTTCCCGATGCCGAAGTCGAAGCGGCCGCGCATGAACTCGCGATGTCGCTGGCGCAGGGGCCGTCGATCACGCTCGGCTACATCAAGAAGAACATCAACAACGCCGAACACATGTCGCTGGAAGCCTGCTTCGATGCCGAGGCGATGCATCATTCGCGTTCGGGCGAGACCGCCGACCACAAGGAAGCCGCCAAGGCGTTCGTCGAGAAGCGCAAGCCGGTTTTTCAGAACCATTGATAGGGGGCATGAGATGGCTGGTTTCATGAGGCTGCGGCAGATCTGCCTGGTGGCGCCGGCCATCGAGCCCGTGGTGGGCGACATCGCCGCCATCATGGGTCTGAACATTTGCTACCGCGACGGCAACGTTGCCAAATATGGCCTGGAGAACGCGCTGTTGCCGGTCGACACGATTTTGCTCGAAGTCGTCGCGCCGTTCCAGCCCGGCACCGCGGCCGGTCGCTTCATCGAGAAGACCGGCGGCCGCGGCGGCTATATGGCGATCTTCTGCTGCGACGATCCCGACGAGCGCGGCGCGCATGCCGCGAAGATGGGCGTACGCACCGCCAATGTCATCGACCACGCGCCCTATCACGGCGTGCAACTACACCCACGCGATTGCCGCGCCGCCTTCATCGAATTCAACCACACCGCCGGCAGCGACAATATTTTGGGACCTTATCCGCCGGCGGGACCGGACTGGCAAAACTCCATTCGCAAGGACGTGACGCAGGCGCTGACAGAAGTGGAGATGGCAAGCCCGGAGCCCGAGGTGCTGGCCGCGCATTGGGGCAAGATCATCGGAATCCCTGTGAGCACGAGCAGGAACGGCGAGCCCGAGCTGAAGCTGCCCAATGCCAGTTTCCGTTTTGTGACCGGCGTGGCTGACATCATGAGCGGGCTGACGTTCAAGGTGGCCGATGTCGCTGACGTGCGCAATGCCGCCAGGGCCAAGGGTTTTGCGGTATCGGGCGACTCGTTTGAGCTCGGTGGGGTGACGTTCCGGCTGGTGGCGTGATCTCATTCTGTGGCCCGGATGGAGCCCTTGCGAAATCCGGGAATCCGCCTCATCGGATGCACTGTCCCGGATTGCGCTACGCTCCATCCGGGCTACAGGCTAGCGAGGAGCTCTTGCGACGAAGCAATCCAGCCTTGCCACAGTTAAGCTGGATTGCTTCGCTTCGCTCGCAATGACGGCCTCGACAGGATCAACCACATGCCGCATCCGCTCGACTCTTTCTTCGCGCCTGACAGCATTGCGCTGATCGGGGCGTCGCGCGATCTCGAGAAGATTCCGGGGCGGCTGTTGTCGATGCTGCGCAAGAACGAATTTCCCGGCAATATCTATCCGATTAATCCCAATTATGGCGATATCGACGGGCTGAAATGCTTTGCCTCGATTGCCGACGTCGGCCAGCCGATAGATCTCGCCATCGTCATCATTCCCGCCCGCGCGGTGCTCGGCGCGCTCGAGCAATGCGCCGCCGTCGGCGTGAAGAATGCCGTCATCATATCGTCGGGCTTTGCCGAGGAGGGCGGCGACAGCGCCGCGATGCAGGACGCCATCGTGGCGCTGGCAAAACGGACGGGGATGCGGATTTCCGGTCCCAACGCCGAGGGATTTCTGAGCGAGGTGCAGAAGGTCGCGGCGACCTTCAGCCCGACCGTCGACGTCAAGCCGGGCCACGTGCCGCTGGTCGCGACCACGCGACGCATCGCTATCGTCGCGCAATCGGGCGGCATCGGCTTTGCCATCAAGCATCGCGCGAAAGCGCTTGGGGTGGCGATCAGTTATTGCGTCAGCGCCGGCAATGAAAGCGATCTCGGCGCCGGCGAGTTCCTCGACTACATGGTGCAGGATGCCTCCACCGACGTGATCCTGCTGTTCATCGAGGGCATTCGCGATGTCGACAAGTTTCTCGCCGCTGCTCAACGCGCGGCGGAAATCGGAAAGCCGGTCATCGTGACAAAGGTCGGCCGCTCCGGCGCCGGAGAGCGCGCCGCCGCCTCGCATACCGCGAGCATGGCCGGCTGGTCCGCCGCCTATGACGCGGTGTTCGCCAAGTATGGCTTCATCGTTTCCAACGATCTCGACGAGGCCGTGACCATCGCGGCGTTGCTCACCAGCAACCCGCTGCCGAAGGGCGACCGCGTCGCCGTGCTCACGGTGTCGGGCGGCGCCGGGATCTGGGGCGCGGACACGGTCGCGCTGCAGGGGCTGCAGGTGCCGGAACTGTCTGATGGCATTCAAAACGGGATCAAGAAACTGCTGCCATCCTACGGCGCCGCGGGCAATCCGATCGACGTTACCGCGCAGGGCGTGCATTCCGGAGGGCTGCAGAACAGCATCGACCTGCTCAGTGGGTCCGATGAGGTCGACGCCATCCTGGTGGTGCTGTCGCTGTCAAGCGACACGCGGGTACCGTTCAAGCAGACCGAGCTGAAGCCGGTGATCGATGCACAGCACAAGCCGATCGTGTTCTATTCCTACACGCTGCCGTCGGTCTTCGCGCGCGGCGAGTTCGCAGCCTGCGGCGCCGTAGTGCTGTCGGGACTGACGCATGCCGGCGTCGCGATGCGGCGGATGGTGGAGCGCGCCCGGTTCAAACTCGCACCAAAGGTCGACGCGGCGGCGTCGCCGCGGCTTGATCTCTCCTCGCATCTGAAATCCGCGGTGCTTTCGGAGCATGACAGCAAGTCGCTGCTGAGCGCGGCCGGTATTGCGCTGCCCGACGAAGTGCTGGTGACGGAAAAGAGCGGGCTCGATGCGGCCGTTGCCCAAATGGGTTTTCCGTTAGTGGCAAAAATTCAGTCGCGCGACATTCCGCACAAGAGCGAAGTCGGCGGCGTGCGCGTCGGCATTGCGACCAAGGGCGAGGTGTTTCTGGCCTATGACGCCCTGCTGAACAACGCGCGGCGGCACCGGCCGGATGCCGACATCCAGGGCGTGCTGGTCGGTCTGATGGCGAAAAAGGGTGTCGAGATCATCGTCGGCACGATGCTGGATGCCACATTCGGTCCTGTCATCATGGTCGGCCTCGGCGGCGTCACCACGGAATTATTCAGGGACGTGGTCTACCGCCCCGCGCCGGTCAGCGCGGTGGAGGCCGGCGCGATGCTGGCGGAGTTGAAGGCAGCACCGTTGCTCAACGGCTTCAGAGGCGCGGCGAAAGCCGACGTGCCGGCGCTGTCGCAACTGATCGCACGGGTCTCGCTGCTGGCGGCGCAACACGTCGACCAGATTTCGGAGATCGAACTCAATCCGGTGCTGGTGCATCCGGAAGGGCAAGGCGTCACGATCGTCGATGCGCTGGTGGTGGGAAAGAAGTAGATAACTCTCTCGTCGTCCCGGCTCAGCGTTCGCTACGCTGGCTTGGCCGGGACGACGAACATATTTGTGTCGTCATTCCGGGGCGCGCGTCAGCGCGAACCCGGAATCTCGATCTGACAACTTCTGGGTTCCGGGTCCATCGCTTCGCGATGTCCCGGAGTGACGTGTGAATTCACCGTCCCTTGAAATTCGCCACGCGGCGTTCGGCGGTCGCCTTGACGCCTTCCTTGAAATCCTCCGTAGCGCGGAGGCGGGACTGTTCGGCGAGTTCGTGGTTGGTGGCGGCGAGCACGCGGTCGGCGAGGCCGGCGCGCATGGTGGCGCGGGTCGAGAGCAGGCCGAGCGGCGAGCATTCGGCGATTTCGGCGGCAAGCTTCATCGCTTCGGCGCGAACCTGGTCCTGCGGCACGCAGAGATTGGCGAGGCCCATTTTCGTGGCTTCCTCGCCGGTGACGCGGCGGCTGGTGTAGAAGATCAGTTCGGCGTTGTTCTTGCCGACCAGTTCGGGAAGCGTCGTGGTCAGCCCGAAGCCCGGATGGAAGCCGAGTTTTGTAAAGTTGGCGGCAAAGCGCGCTTCCGGGCAAGTGACGCGGAAATCCGCGGATACCGCCAGGCCGAGGCCGCCGCCGATGGCGGCACCCTGTACGGCCGCGACGACCGGCTTCTTGGCGCGGAAGATGCGCACCGCGTGCAAGTAAAGACTGTTGATCGAGCCGAGGCTGTCGGCGGGATCGCCCTTGGCCTCGGCAGCCTCCTGCGCCTGCCGCGCCGGATCGCTGAAATTGGCGCCGGCGCAGAACGCCTTGCCCTGGGCGGCGAGCACCGAGGCGCGGATCTCGATATCCCCGTCGAACTCCTCCAGCGCATCGGCGATCTGGTTGATCAGCGAGATGTCGAAGAAGTTCAGCGGCGGCCGCTGGATTTCGATCAGGCCGACATGGCCGTGCTTCTCGACGCCGATATCAGTGAATTTTGTCATGAATGGTCCTCGATTGGATTGAATCGGGTCAGCGCAGCCCGAGCCCGCGGGCGATGATGCCGCGCAGCACCTCGGTGGTGCCGCCCTGGATGGTGAGTTTTGGCGCGGTCTTGATCGCGAACGCCAGCTGGTGCTCCAGCGTCTCGCGGTTGGTGGCGTTCTCCTCGACGAAGGCGGCGAGGTCGCGCACCCGGTGCGGCAATTGCTGCTCCCAGATGGTGCCGATGTCCTTGACGATGGAGGCTTCCACCACCGGTTCCTTGCCGGCCTGCAGCATGCCCGCGACCGACACCGACATCCGCCGCATGGTGTGCAGCTGCGCGACGAGGCGTCCGATGCCTTCGGCGCTGCGGGTGTCCGGCTTCGGTCCGACCGCGCGAACCAGTTCGGTCAGCACGTAATAGGTTTCCAGAAAGCGCTCCGGCCCGGAACGTTCATAGGCGAGCTCCGAGGTCGCCTGCTTCCAGGCGCCGTCGATTTCGCCCAGCATGTGATCGTCGGGCACGAAAAAGTCGGTGAACACCACCTCGTTGAATTCGAACTGGCCGGTGATCTGGCCGATCGGGTTTACCTGGATGCCCGGCTGCTTCATCTTGACCAGGAACTGGGTGAGGCCATGACGGCGGTTTTCCTTGGTCGGCGGCGAGGTGCGGAAGATCGCGATCATGTAGTCGGCGATATGCGCCGACGAGGTCCAGATCTTGGTGCCGTTGATCAGGAAACCGCCGTCGGTCTTGGTCGCCTTGGTTTTGGCGGCGAACAGGTCGGAGCCGGAGTTCGGTTCGCTCATGCCGATGGCGAAACAGACCTCGCCGCGGCAGATCCGCGGCAGGATGTCCATCTTGATGTGTTCGGGCGCGTATTTCAAAAGCACCGGGCCACTCTGGCGGTCGGCGACGAAGAAGCGGCGGGTCGGCGCATTGGCGACGCGCATTTCCTCGGTCACCACATAGCGCTCCAGAAATGAGCGTTCATGCCCGCCATATTTCTTCGGCCAGGTCATGCCGAGCCAGCCGTGCTGGCCGACCCTTCGGGAAAATTCCGGTGCGTCGGTGTCTTCGCGGTTGGGCTGGTGCGGATCGAAAGTGCCGGCTGCGATTTCGTCGGCGAGGAATTTTCGAACTTCCTTGCGCAGTTGCTCGCATTCGGGCGGCAGGCGGATCGGATCGAAACGAAGGGCTGCGGTCATGGCTCAAGTCTTTCGTGCAGACGAAATTTGTCAGGTATCAACGCGACGCTACCAGCGGCCACAGCTCGTCGGCGCCGCGGTCGGCGACCAGTTTGCCGAGCTCGACGGCCCAGTAGCTCTCCGAACCGAAATCGTCGCGCCAGGCCAGCGCGCGCAGGGAGTAGCGGTGCAGGATGTGCTCGACGGTAAAGCCGATCGCGCCGTGCACCTGATGGGCGATCGCGGCGCCCTTTTCGGCGGCTTCCGAGCAGCGGATCTTGGCCGATGCGGCTTCCAGAAAAAACGCGGCGTCGAACGAAGTGCTGTTGGCGATGGCGTCCGCCGCCGAGGTCGCGGCAGCGAGAGCAGCGGCCGACTCGCCGGCGAGTTTTGCGAGGTTGTGCTGCACCGCCTGGAATTTCGAGATCTTCTTCTCGAACGCGACACGCTCGTTGGAATAGCGCACGCTGATGTCGAGCATCGATTCCAGCGCGCCGGCGATCTGCAGGCTGCGCGCCACGCCGCCCATCAGCATTAGCGCGGTCTGGTCGAAACCCTTCGGCGCCAGTTTGATCGTGATCGGCGCAACATTGCTGAAGGTCACGGTGTCGCTGGCGTCGCCACCGAGCCCGAGGCCCGCCTCGATCCGTACGGCGGCGGCATCGACCAGTGCGATCGAAAAGCCGCTGGCGCCGCTGGCGAGCACCGCGATATGTTTTGCAGCCTTGGCGAAGGGAACACCGCGGGCGCGGCCGCTCAGCGTGCCGTCGGCGTTGAGCGTGATGCGATCCCGGGGGCTCGCGGGCGCCACCGTCATCTCACCCTCGGGCGAGGCAATCTTCGACTGCGCCAGCAGCCAGCCCGCCAGCATGGTCTCGGCCAGCGGCACGGCCACGGCAAAACGTCCGGCCGAACTCAGCACGGAAAAACCTTCAGCGAGGCTGGCGCCGGAGCCGCCGAGATCGTCGGGTACCCAGGACAGCGGCAGCCCGGATTCGGTCAGCGCCTGCCACAGCGGCGCTTTCCAGCTGCCGTTCTTGTCGCTGTTGATGGTCTGCGCGTCGGCGAGGTCCGCGAAAATCTTCTCGGCGGTCTCGGCAACGATGTTCTCACTCTCCGCCACAGCGTTTCCCCGTTTTGAAATGGTACCGCGCCCGGCAGTTCCGCCGGGCCTGGCGTGCGGTCTTTTCTTGCACCGCATGATGAGGAAAAGCCACTGCTAAGACAAGCACCTGTCTCCGCAGGGCCGCCTGCAGGGCCGGTATGCGGTAACGGCTACCAACCCATGAATTCCGCCCAATGGAGTTTGGCGGTTTTGCGGGTATTTGCCCGCGCGATATGGTAGATCGCGGCCCGGATCGAACAATCAAAAAGAGGAAATCTGAGAGATGTCCAGGGATGGTTTGTGCGCAGTCGTCACCGGTTCGGCGTCCGGCCTCGGAGCCGCGACCGCGGCCATTCTGGCCAAGGGCGGCGCGCGCATCGTGGTCAATTATTCCTCCAGCGTGAAAGAAGCCGAGGCCACCGCCGATCTCTGCCGCAGCGCGGGCGCCGAAGTGGTAGTGGTGCAGGGCGACGTCTCCCGCGACGAGGACTGCAAGAAGATCGTCGCGGCGGCGGCACCCTGGGGACGGATCGATGCGCTGATCAACAATGCCGGGATTACCAAGCACGTCCCGCATGCCGATCTCGACGGATTGTCGGCGGAGGATTTTCAGCTGCTGTTCGGCGTCAACACCATCGGCCCGTTCCAGATGATCCGCGCGGCGCGCAGCCTGCTTGAGGCCGGCGCCAGGGAATCGGGCCGGGCGTCATCCGTCGTCAACATCTCGTCGGTCGCTGGTATCAGCGGCGTCGGCTCGTCGATCGCCTATGCCGCGAGCAAGGGCGCGCTCAATACCATCACCTATTCGCTGGCGCGCGCGCTGGCGCCGCTGATCCGCGTCAACACGGTATGCCCCGGCTATATCGACACGCCCTGGTTCACCAAGGGTCGCGGCGAGGCCGGCGCCAAGGCGGTGCGTGACAGCGTGATCGCGCGGGTACCGCTCAAGGTCGCCTCATCGGCGGACGATATCGCGCAGCTGGTGTGTTTTCTCGCGACGCCGGCCTCGAGCAACATGACCGGCGAGTTGGTGCGGATGGATGCGGGCCTGCATCTGATTACGTGAAGTCTCGAAAAAGTAGGGTGGGCAAAGGCGCAAGGGCGCTCTTGCGCCGTGCCCACCAGACCCTCTCGAACGCAACCTGTGTTGGTGGGCACGCTTACGCTTTGCCCACCCTACGATGCCGTCACCTGTTGCCGGGATCGGAAATCATCCGCCTTGCCACCAGCCGGTTCCAGATGAACAGCACGATCAGTGCGCCGACCGTCGCGGTGATGAAGCCGGCACCCTGGTTCGGGCCGTAAAAGCCAAAACTCTGGCCGATCAAGGTGGCCAGAAACGCGCCGGCGATGCCGAGCACGGTGGTCAGGATGAAGCCGCTCGGATTGTTCGGGCCCGGCGAAAGAATCCGCGCGATAATTCCGGCGACAAAGCCGACGAGGATGACCCACAGGATGCCGCTCATTTCTGTCGTCCTTCTCTAAAGTGCGTGCTGGCCAATTGGCATCAGATCCATTTCGACAACTCGCTTTCGGACGGCAACCGTCCTTCCGGCGTCAGCTGGTCGATCACGCCGGGCAGATACTGGCTGAGGCCGCTCAACAACTCGTCGCGCGACAGGCCGGTCTGCGACGTCAGCGCATTGATCTGATCGATCCCTAAGGCCTGGCCGAGATCGCCGGGCGCGATCGATTTGTTCTCGCCCTTGCCGATCCATGAATCCGCCACCTCGCCCTGGCCGTGCCGCTGGAATTGCTTGAGCAGATCGCCGAGCCCGCCCGAGATCACGGTGCCGGCGGCAGCACCCCCGAGCAGGCCGCCGAGGCCGCCCTTCAGGAGGTCACCGAGACCGCCGCCCATGCCGCCGGGCAGGCCGGCATTGACCGTGTTGGGTGAGGGCGCCGGAACGCGGGCCGGGGCCGCCTGCGGCTGGCTACCGCCGATGTGCTTGGCCGCCTTGTAGGCCAGCAAGGCCAGGATCGCCATGGTGATCGGCGACATCCCGCCCTTGTCCTGTGCGTCCGGTTTGCCGGGGCCGCGCGGGCCGTTCTGCATGCCGTTGAGTATGTCGAGTAAACCCATTGTCGTCTCCTGCCGCGGGCCAGCCCCCGGGGCGACAAATAACGGCGCGCCATGACGGTTACAAGGCGCGGCCGGAGGCGGAGGCCCGCGCGCAAGGCGACGGGCATTCGAGACAAAATTCTGCTATTTGAACGGGAGCTGAACGAGGGCGGGGCGCGATGACGGCAGACAGATTGATCGGCATCGCCGGGGCGGGCAGCATCGGCTGCTTTGTCGGCGGCATGCTGGCGGCGGGAGGCCGCCAAATCGCCTTGCTGGCGCGGCCGCGCGTGATCGCCGAAATCGAAAGCAACGGGCTGCGGTTGACGAGCTTCGAGGGCCTCGACCGCAGGATTGCAGCGGACCAGCTGACGCTGTCGGAAAATCCGTCGATCTTTGCCGATGCCGGCGTGGTGCTGGTTACGGTCAAGAGCGCTGATACCGCAGGGATCGCGGATGTCATCGCACGGCACGCGCCGCATGATGCGGTCATCGTGTCGTTGCAGAACGGCGTCGGCAATGTCGGCGTGCTGCGCGAGCGATTGCCGGGACGGATCGTGCTCGGCGGCATGGTGCCGTTCAACGTGGTCTCAGTGGGCCAGGGTCGGTTTCACCGCTCCACCTCGGGCGACATCGTGATCGAAGCGGATGACGAAGCCACCGCGGAGCGGCTTTCGGTGCCGGGGCTGAAGCTGCGCACGACGGACAACATCGCCGGCGTGCAATGGGGCAAGCTGCTGGTCAACCTCAACAACGCACTCAACGCGCTGGCCGGCCTGCCGCTGCGCCGGCAGCTGGCGCAGCTGAAATGGCGCCGGCTGTTCGCCGACCAGATGGCGGAGGGGCTGGCGGCACTGCGGGCGGATGGCATCGCGCCGGTGTCGTCGACGCCGGTGCCGGCGAACTGGACGCCGCATCTGCTGCGGGTGCCGGATACAATTTTCAGCATGGTGCTGGGCAGGACGATGAAGATCGATCCCGAGGCGCGCTCGTCGATGTGGGAAGATTTGCAGCGCGGACGGGCCACCGAAATCGATTATCTGCAGGGCGTCATCACCGAAATCGCCGACCGCCACGGACTGCAGGTGCCGCTGTCGCGCCGCATCGTGGCGCTGATCCGCAATGCGGAGCAAGCCGGCAAGGGCTCGCCGGGACTGACGCCGGAGCAGATTCGGGATGTGCTTACGGATTGAGAGGGGAATGTCATTGCGAGCGAAGCGAAGCAATCCATCTTGCGGCAAAAAGAAAGCTGGATTGCTTCGTCGCTATCGCTCCTCGCAATGACGAACGCTGTCGCATGCGCGCCGGCTCAGCTCCGCTTCGGCTTGTTCGGCGGCGGGTTGAACAGCTTCTTGATGTCCTTGATGCCTTCGGAGAGGCGCGGCCACTCGCAGGAGAAGGAATCCCTGGCGCAATTGGTGGCCCTGGTCCGTGATCTCACCTCGCCGGTCCTCACCTCGCCGGATCTGGGCTCGCTCGTGGCGACGGCCTGTTGTTGTCTGACCGGATTGCCCTTGGGCATCGGGACCTTTTCAACGTCGCTTTTCAGCGAGGCCTGCTGCACTTGCCGATGCCTGGCGGTGAAGGCGGCGGCGATTGTGGAGCGACGCTCCTGGTCGAGATAGGCGATATATTCTTCGTCGATTTTCTTCTGCTCTTCCGGCGTCGGGTTCGGTCCCGCGATATCGAAGTGCCGGTTCTGCATGAAATCGAAATAGGTGTAGCCGCCGCCGGGCTTGCGCCGGCCGGCGAATTTCGAATGGCAGTCGCCGAG
>JBKJUA010000118.1:0-5155 GCA_046590305.1 Bradyrhizobium sp. | reverse complement strand
CGCCATCAGCGCCTGGATGGTCGAGGCGCTGACACCCTTGGCCCGCGCCTCGCCGGCGAATTGCTGTTTCCAGGTTTCATAACCGGCGGCGGTGCTGCCGCATTGGGCGGCGAAGGCTGGCGAGGCGAGGCAGGCGAGCATGGCGAGAGATAAGGTGGCGGTCGTGAGTTGCCTGCTGTTGATCATGAGGAAGAGGTTCCCGGGCTTGCGAGCGTCAGCAGCTAAGCTGCGGCATCGCGCGATAACTTTCCGGCCGCCTCTATCTCCCGGCGCAGCCAGCCCGGGGCGGCGTCGTAGCCATTCGGCCAGGTCGGCGCGCCATCCTCGAGGAATACCCGGGCAAAGAAGGCCGGATCGCGCAGAGGTTCGGCCATCGGGCCGCCATCCGCCACGATGGCGGTGAAGTCGAATTCGCCAGCCATGCCGTCACTGAATGTGGCGCGCAGGCGATTCCCGCCGAGACACCTGATTTTCGCAACCTTAATCATCATCGAGACCCGCGATTTTGACGAGAGGGGCTCCGGCCCGCGCCCGCCGCCAATTATCGTCCAGTTCGGCCTGATGCGCCAGTGCCCATTGTTTCCCAATACGCGCAGCGTTGACGGGCAAATGACCTTCGATGACTTCGTCGCTCTCGATCGCGACATTCGCCTCATGTCCACTGTAAATCGCAAAGAAATGCGGCGGGGGGTGATCGACGAAATACATCCGGATGGCGATGCCATAGAAGTAAGCGATCGTCGGCATCGGTTCTGCTTCCCCTGGGCGCGGGCGGGCCTGACCCGTGCATCCATCTTTCGGAAGATGGATTGCCGGGTCAAGCCCGGCAACGACGATCAGAATGAACTATAAGCCGGGCGTTTCCGTGGCAATCCGTGGCCGCCTTTGCCACGCCCCGGTTTGGCCGGTCATCATCTGGGACTACGGCGACGCCGCCCTCGCTCGCCACCCAAAATATCGAAAACAACCACATGTACAGTAGCGCCCGTCGCCGGGTTGGATGCTGCGGGCCCGAAAACATTTTGACACGTCGGGCAAATCACCGGCACTATTCCAGTGTCGCGCCCATTTTCAAGCCGCGCAATTCGTAAGCCGCTCTTGGCCCTGCCCGACGGGCTGTCCAGCACGATTTGAATTTTCCGATGGCCCCTCCGCACCCAATCATCAAACCGCTGTTCCTGCTGCTCGCCCTCGCTTTGCTTGCGCCGGCCGGCGCGGCCGCCCAGACGCGCGACGTGGCGGGCGCGC
Source organism: Bradyrhizobium sp. (assembly GCA_046590305.1). Lineage (GTDB taxonomy): Bacteria > Pseudomonadota > Alphaproteobacteria > Rhizobiales > Xanthobacteraceae > Bradyrhizobium. Next base: position 3,907 of record JBKJUA010000118.1, on the reverse strand, counting down.
GTGATTTTCCCGGCGTCGGCCGCTTCATCCGCAGCGTGATCACGGGATATGAGGTGAAGGATTTCGACGCCGCGCGGATGCAGGCGGCTCCTTTCAGGGATGGCCAGCCTGCCGAGGCGCTGCGGCTGGAGGGCAAGACCACGCGGATCGCCTATCGCAGCAATCCCGGTCCCTCGATGCTGGAAGTGTTCCGGAATTTCGAGACGCAACTGACAAAAATCGGATTCGAAAAGCTGCTGGCCTGCGACACCGATTCCTGTGGCGGTATTCCCTTCACCGAGGCGATCGATGCGCTGCCGATCCCGCAGATGTGGATCGACGGTTTCAATTATCATTATTTCGCCGGGCGCAGGACCGAGGGCGCGCGCGAGACCTATGCCAGCGTCGTCGTCAGCGAGAACAACCGCGATATCTACGCGCAGCTCACGGTGACGGAAACGCGCCCGATGGAAAACAGGATGGTGGACGCCGCCGCGATGTCGAAAGGCCTGCGCGAGACCGGCCGCATTGCGCTCTACGGCATCTATTTCGATACCGACAAGGCGGTGCTGAAACCGGAAAGCCGCCCCACCCTGGAGCAAATCGCAAAACTGCTGGCCGGCGAGGCGCAGCTCAATGTCTTCATCGTCGGCCACACCGACAGCCAGGGGCCCTATGCCTACAACCTCGATCTGTCGCGCCGCCGCGCCGAGGCGATCGCCGAAGAACTGGTGAAGAATTATCGCATCGGCGCGCCGCGACTGCGCACCGCGGGTGTCGCGCATCTGGCGCCGGTGGGGTCGAATGGCAGCGAGGCCGGGCGGGCGTTGAACAGGAGGGTGGAGCTGGTGGCGCCGTAGGGTGGAGGCACAGGCAACGGGCATCGATGACGCAGCCGCCTGAGAGTCCGCTAAGCCACCTCCCGCTCCAGCCTGACACCTTCGACCACCAGGCGCCGCAGCCAGACCGCGCCGGGATCGCCGTGGCTGCGTTCGTGCCACAGCAGGCGATAGCCCCAGCGTTTTACCAGAGGCGGCGCCTTCAGGATCACGAGACCGAGTCTCGGGGCGAGCTGGTGTGCCGCGCGGGAAGGCATGGTCACCAGCAGATCCGACGCGGCGGTGATCACCGCCGCTGTCGCAAAATACGGCACCTGCATTGCTACATGACGCTGCAGCCCGCGTTCGGCGAGCCCGGTATCGATCGGCCCGCCCTGGCCGCCGAACACGCTGACCAGGATGTGCGGCCAGGCCGTGAAGATTTTGAGCGGTAGCGCATCCTTGCCGCCGCGAATCTGGTCAAGCAGCGGGTGTCCCCGCCGGACCATGCTGACGAAGGATTCCCGGAACAGTTCACGCATGCGAAACGAGCCCGGCACCGGATTGTCGCTATAGAGGATGAAATCGATCTGCCCCTCGGCCAAGGTGCGAAACACATCGCGCGTGAAGCTGACGACCTCGATCGCGGCGTTTGGCGCCTCGCGCGCCAGCCGCGCCGCGATGTTGGGCAGGACGGCCAGCGCGCCATAATCGGTCGTGGCAATTCGGAAGACGCGATCCGTGAGGTATGGATCGAATTTCGGCTTCAGCAGAAAGGTCTCGACATTGCCGAGCAGGTTCGCCAGTGGCTCGATCATGGCTTCGGCGCGCAGCGTCGGCATCATACCGCTCGCGCCTTTCACCATTAATTTGTCACCGAACAAATGCCGAAGCTTCGCCAGCGAACGACTGACCGCCGGCTGGCTGCTGCCGAGCCGTTCCGCTGTTCTGGTGACGCTGCGGGTCTCCAGCAGCGTATGCAGCACCACCAGCAAATTGAGATCGATCCTGGCTAATTCCGCTGAATGCATAACCTTAATTCTATCATAACATTGGTGAATGGCGATAGGGTCGACTAGATGGACCTGTGTGAACGCGTAGGCATATGGCGTGCCGCGCAGCAACTGGAGACATCGATGGCATCAGCAATTTGTATCGGCCGCCGTGGATTTCTCGGAGCGGGCATGGCCGGCGCGCTGGCGCCGCTGGTCCGGCCGCCGGCGGCGTTCGCGCAGAAGCTGGAAGGGGCCGCCAATGTCGGCCATTACCGCTTCCGGATTGGCGACATCAGGGCCACCGTCGTCAGCGACGGCACGTTGAGCGGAAATCCCCGCATCTATGCCTTCAGTGCGCCGCCGGACGATCTCGGCAAGGCATTGGGCGATGCGTTTCTGCCCACCGACCGCTTTACGCTCAATTTGAATACGCTGCTGCTAGAGAGCGGCGGCCGCAAGATCCTGATCGAGGCAGGCGCGGCACAGACGCTGGGTCCAAATGGCGGGCGCCTGTTCGCCAATCTTGCCGCGATCGGCGTGCGGCCCGATGACATCGACGCCATCGTGATCACCCATACCCATCCCGACCATGTCGGCAATTTGCGCGGCGCGGATGGCGGGGTCGCCTTCCCCAGGGCAGCCGTGCATATTCCCGAGGACGACTGGACGTTCTTCATCCGCAACGAGCCGGATCTGTCGCGCCTGCCCATGCCGGAGGATTTTCGGCGGGCTTTCGTCGCCAACATCAAACGAAGCCTCGCGCCGATTGCGAAATCCGTTGACCTGTTCAGGCCGGGCAGCGAGGTGCTGCCGGGCGTGACTACGATTGTCGCCGGCGGCCACACACCCGGCATGTCGGCGATCCTGGTTCACTCCGGCCGGGAGCAGTTGCTGATCACATCCGACGCGGCCTACAGTCCTCTTCTCAACATCGACCATCCGTGGCGGCCGGGGCCCGACCTCGATCCCGAAGCGGCCACGCAGGCACGGAAGCGGCTGTTCGACCGCGCCGCCACGGACCGCATTCCGGTTCTCGGATTTCATTTTCCGTTCCCCGGCATCGGCAACATCAGAATCACGGATGGGGGCTATCGCTGGATCGCGGCGAACTGGCAGTTCGAAGGCTGAGCGCGGCGGTTTAGAAGACAACCAATGCCCGTTCCACCTGTTCCATGCGAACAGCACATCCGCTAACACGCCATGGAAAAAACGCGTGACCGGCAGCATCAGGCGATTGCCGAACAGCGACGCCAGCCAGCCCTGGCCCGGCGTTATCAACCAAATCGCGATTGCGACATCCGCGGCGAGCAGATTGTTGCGTTGCCAATCGATACCGGCATCGCAGACGGGGCAGCGTGTGTTGTACCGAGGCGGTGTCCGGTCATGTCGCTTCCTTCGCGTGATGCTTCTTGAGCGTATCAACCTTTGGAACTTCGTGTCACTTGCGGCCCAGTCAAAAGAAAACGGCGGGCTTTCGCCCGCCGCTTGCTTCGATGGATTGCCGGGACAAGCCCGGCAATGACGATATGAAATCAGTTATCCAGGAACGACCTAAGCTTCCGGCTCCTCGACGGATGCTTCAGCTTCCTGAGCGCCTTCGCCTCGATCTGCCGGATACGCTCTCTCGTCACCGAGAACTGCTGCCCGACCTCTTCCAGCGTATGGTCCGTGTTCATGCCGATGCCGAACCGCATCCGCAGCACGCGTTCTTCGCGTGGCGTCAGCGACGCCAAAACTCGCGTCGTGGTTTCGCGCAGATTGCTCTGGATCGCGGCGTCGATCGGCAGGATCGCGTTCTTGTCCTCGATGAAATCGCCGAGATGCGAATCCTCCTCGTCGCCGACGGGGGTTTCGAGCGACAGCGGCTCTTTCGCGATCTTGAGGACTTTTCGAACTTTCTCCAGCGGCATGCCGAGCTTTTCGGCCAATTCCTCCGGCGTCGGTTCACGGCCGATCTCGTTCAGCATCTGCCGCGAGGTGCGCACGATCTTGTTGATGGTCTCGATCATGTGCACCGGGATGCGGATCGTGCGGGCCTGGTCGGCGATGCTGCGCGTGATCGCCTGACGGATCCACCAGGTCGCATAGGTGCTGAACTTATAGCCGCGGCGGTAC
>JBKJUA010000281.1:0-2893 GCA_046590305.1 Bradyrhizobium sp. | reverse complement strand
AGCACCGAAGACGACGTTACCGGAAACTAAAGGTGGACAGCCGTTATCTCCGCCTAATCAACCGAAGGCTCCGGCTGTCGCACCCCTGACCGCGCCGCTACCACCGGCTGCCGCGCGTCCGACGCCGCCGCCGCTTCCACCGCCTCCTGTTGCGCGACCGGCTCCGCCACCGCCGCCACCGCCCCCTGTTGCGCGACCAGCTCCGCCGCCGCCGCCTCCACCTGTTGCGCGACCGGCTCCACCGCCGCCGCCGCCTCCTCCTGTTGCGCGACCGGCTCCACCGCCGCCAGCGGCAGCAAGGCCGTGCACGCTTCCAAACGGTCAGCCTTGTCCTCCGCCGAGATAAAGAGGGTTAAATGAAGGGGAGCGCGCACTTACTGGATGCTGCAGGGCAACACCGAGAGCGCGCTTCCAAAAATAATTGGTCAATTCACACGCCATATTAAGAAAGCGTTAATTACGAAATGTATGATGGTCTCGGTAACGGTCGTGTAAGGCGGCGTGGAGAAAATGCGATGGGCAAAATTGCTTCGGCTATAGTGGTTGTTTCACTAGCTGCCGGTCCGCTTTGGTTGCCGGCTCCTGCAAGAGCGGAGAATGGTCAAATCGCCGCTGGCGTTGTGGGCGGACTTATCGGCGGCGCGCTGCTCGGCGGTGCCCTCGCAGCACGTCCTGCTCCGCCGCCGGTTTATTACGCGCCGGAGCCAGTTTACGTCGAAGAGCCCGTCTGCAGGGTGGTACGCGAACGCTACTGGGACGGTTATGGTTGGATGTTCCGCCGAGTCCGGGTCTGCGATTGAACACTTCCCACTGCGAGCAGATGCAGGTTCTGGCTGGGATGAAGCCCAGGCGAGCATTTGTGAAACACGCAAGGTGATTTGTCGATCTGCCGCAGTGCCGGGGCGCCGCGTCCATGTTGAGTCGGGTCATTCGCGACCGGTTCGAACCGGGAGTAAGTCCTGCCATGTCCGTTATTGCGCCGAAAGCAGAAGTAAATTCAGAGCGTTGGCGACATAGCGGCGGGCAATTAAAGGTTGATGGCGCTGCCCGAGAAATCAGCGATCTTGAATGGACCGCATTAAGGCAATCGGCTTCATACAGGGTGTAGCCGCCGGTGATGATCGGCGGCACCGGCTTGACCCGCGCGCTCTGCGCCACCTGCGAATAATTCTTTGTGGTTCTGCTCACCCGCCCCTCGATCCGCAAGAGCGGCGGCTGCGACGAGGCGCTCGGCATCGCGCTGGCGATCGGCAGCGTGATCAGTTTTGCCAGCATGGTGCTGGCCTCGCAGGTCGGCGAGAGCGCGGCCCTCCGGCTGCATGCGACCGAACTCCTGCTGCTGCTCGGCACCGCCATCGTGCTGGTGATTGAACGTCCGGCTTTGCCGCAGCCCGCCCGCAGCGCGACATCGTCGGACCTGTCGCTTCGGCATCCCCGAATGCTGGACAATACCTGACGCTGGTTGCGTGGTGGCTCGACAAAATTCTCCGGTCATAGCCAATAGCGTAAGGCGCGGGCCTGTTCGGGCTCCCGCCATTCCGGGATGGTCCGAAAGACCAGACCGCAGGTGCGCACTGCGCACCGGGTAATCTCGAGATTCCCCGATGTGCAATTGCACATCTGAGGTTCGCGCTGACGCGCGCCCCGGCATGACCGAGCCGTGATTCCGGGGCATCGCGGAGCGATGAACCCGGAATCCCGAGATTGTTGGCGCGAGATTCTCCGGTGCGCAATTGCGCACCGTAGTTCGATGCTTCCCATCGCCCCGGAATGACTGCCGGTGTTCAGCGCTGCGTCAAAAATCCGACCACGGCGTCGGTGAAGGCATGCGGCTGTTCGACGTTGGAGATGTGCGCGGCGTCGAGAATCGTCAGGGAAGCGCCGGGAATCTGGCTGCGGATGTATTCGCCGGCCGCCACCGGGGTCGACATGTCGTGGCGCCCGGCAATCACCAGCGTCGGGCTCTTGATCTTCGGCAGCATTGCGCGCTGGTCAAGCGTAGCAAGCGCCTCGCAGCAGGCGAGATAGCCCTGTACCGGGGTCGCCATCAGCATGGCCTTCACGTTGGCGGTGATCTGCGGCTCGCGTTCGCGGAAATCGGCGGTCAGCCAGGCGGCGATGACGGTGTCGGCGATGGCGGCGATGCCGCCTTCCTGCACCGCCTTGATGCGGCCCAGCCAATTGGTCGGATCGGGATAGTGGCAGGCGGTGTTGGCGAGAATGATCTTGCCGAACCGCTCCGGGGCGTTGGCGCCCAGCCACTGTCCGACCATGCCGCCCATCGACAATCCGCACCAGTGCGTCTTCTCGATGTTGAGGTCATCGAGGATCGCCAGCACGTCGCGGCCGAACCGCTCCATGGCATAGGGACCCGGCGGTACGCTTGATTTGCCGTGGCCGCGGCGGTCGTAGCGGATCACCCGGAACAACTGGGTGAGCGCCTTCATCTGCGGCTCCCACATCTGCAGGGTGCAGCCCAGCGAATTCGACAGCATCAGGGTCGGCCCGCCGTCGCGGCCCTCGACGGTCACGTTGAGCAGGCATCCGTCGGCATCGATCATCGGCATCTTGAATTCCTCGTGACGTGCGCGACCTAACCATTTCCGGCCTTGCTCTGCCAATCCCAAAGCATCAGCGCAAGCCTGCCCTGCGAAAGTCTCCCCTGCGAAAGTCTGCCGTGCGAAAGCCTGCTGCGCTGCGAATAGGCATCGCTCACCGCACCCCGCCCTTCCTTTTGGGCCTGCCGTGCTTTACTTGGGGGATAACGGCGAAGCGATCCAGGGAGACTCTCATGGCCATGACGATGAACGGCGAAGTCCAGCTTGCGGCGCCGCGCGAGGCCGTGTGGACCAAATTGAACGACCCGGAAGTGCTGAAGGCCTGCATCCCCGGC